>JAEUWB010000007.1 GCA_016786595.1 bacterium
TAAAACAGGCGCGCATGGAAGAGGCGCTCGAAGTGGCACGCTACCTCGAGCAGCGTTTTAAAGTTACACTCAATGATGCCGCTCCAATGAAACTTAAGATTGTCGAGAACCCGAGCGGAGACACTTTGGTTTTAGAGTTAAATCTTGTTGAATTAATGCCTACCAACCCAGGAGTTAATACGATTGGCACCGCTGCTGGTTTGTTGGTCCCTGGTGGCGGGCTACTTAAATTTGCTGGCACAGGAAGTATTGCTTTCGAAGGAGTTTTGCGTGATGGCGTCACCAATGATGTCGTAGCGGTCTTTAAGGATCGTGAGCAGGATAAGGGAGGGCCGTTTAGCGTGAAGGATTTTGAAGAGTACGGTCACGTGCGCTCAATTATCGATGAGTGGGCAATGCAGTACGCACTCTTGGCGACCAAACCTCTGGGCACGGAAGTTGCTGATTCCTTGCCAATTGCGCTTTTGCCATACTGAACTCTTTAGCTTTTTTCTTGAGATTCAAAGCTCTTGCTCAAGTTTCCCGATTTGATCATAATAGCCTTAGGAAAAACCTGACTTTTAGGGGAACATATGGATCATTTTTATAAAACACTTTTTATTCTCGCTTCGATTTTTATTCTCGCAAGCTATAGCTTGGCCGATACGCCTGCTGTTTCAGGTGGCGCGACAAATGTTGCTACTGATGAGGAAGCTGAAGAAGGGGATGAAGTTGAAGATGACGGAGCAACGGATGAAGAAGAGATGGCCGATGAGGATAGCTCTGAAGATCAATCAGTAGATGAAGAGGGTGACTCAGAAGAAGATGAAGCTTCAACTGATGACGCTGGAGGAGAAGAGGAGGAGGAAGAAGAGGAAGAAGGTTAATTTTTAGCACCCACGATATTCATGAAAAACGTAGCTATTGTTGTTAGTGGCGGACCTGCTCCTGGAATCAATAGCGCAATAAGTTCATGCGTCATCGCTGCCGAAAACCGCGGATATAAGTGTTTTGGTCTAGAGGGCGGTTTCCGCGGTTTTGCTGAAAATCCAGCTCTTGCGCTGAAGCAACTTAGAACCGAAGAACTATCACGAATTTATCGACAGGGAGGGTCTCTCCTAGGGACTTCCCGGTTTAATCCACTCCAAACTAAGGAGCGTCGTGATAGTTTTTTACAATCAATCACCCAAGCCGGCATTAATGCCCTGATAGTGATTGGTGGTGATGGGTCGGCAACTGTAGCATATCAATTATGTCAAGTAGCTCCAGAGCTGCAAATTATCCATCTACCTAAGACAATCGATAACGATCTTTTTTTGCCGCATAATTATCCGAGCTTTGGATTTGAATCGGCACGGCAGGTAGGAACAGAAATTGTTGAAACGCTAATGACCGATGCAAAGACCGTTGGGCGTTGGTTTATCGCTTCGACAATGGGCAGAAATGCCGGATTTCTTGCTTTGGCGATTGGACTTGCTTCGCGGGTAACTCTGACTTTAATCCCCGAAGAATTTAATAATCGCACTTATCAATTAGCCGAAGTTGCCGAACTAATCGTCTTAAGCATGAAGCAACGTTTGGCTGAAGGAAAAAAATACGGTGTAGCTTTGATTGCTGAAGGCATCATCGACCGCCTTGATGCGAACTCCTCAAGCTTATTAAAAAACTGCCCACGTGATGAAATCGGTCGGATCAAATATTCTGAATGTGAAATCGTCGATTTACTTAAGCCAGAACTGCAAGCACAAATCAAAGCGCAAAAGCTAGATCTTAATTTTAATACGAAAAATATTGGCTACGAATTACGCTGTCACGCGCCGAACGCCTTTGATGTTGAATATACGACGTTTCTTGGCCATGGGGCGATTCAGGCCTTAGCCCAAGGTCAGAGCGCTGTCACTGTCGTGAAAGATTTTGACAAACTTGGCGTAATTCCACTGCAGCAGATGATTGACGATCAAGGCAAATGCCGGTCACGAATAGTCGATTTGAAATCTGACGACTATCAAGTGGCAAGACATTTTATGATTCGCTAATGCACCCAAGGTAGGTCGCGCTCAAGATAGCGCAGCGCGGTTTTAAATGAAATATTTTCTGGCGCAATCAAGACGCCGCCACCTGATTCAGAGGCAAGGAGCTCAAGCATTTTTGCATCACCGTCAACACGACGCACTTCATCGGCACCAAGATCTGGTAGAACTGTCTTAATTTGATTTTCGATTTCGCTTACAAGTAGTAAGCGATGACCTTTAATCTCAATCAGTTGGGGGCGATTTTTGGAAAATGGAATATAAAACTGCATAATTTATATATTAAATACCGATCGTTTTTTTGTATCGAAAATAAGCGTTGTGCGTAAATAAGCACCAGATCGACTTTGCGCAAGTTTTTGTAACATATTGTAATTTAAGGAATTTATACCGCGACCATAAATTTTCCTCTTTAACTACTTAAAGGTGTAAAGAGAAGTCGAAAATATGTCGTTTCATGTAGTGATAGAACTTTATTCAATCTTGTGTGCGAATTAGTCATCATAAGTATGGGTAGGTAGAGTGATCTTAGGTTTTAGATTAATTACCTTTTTGACTTAGTTTTTTTTGGGGAGGTTTTGTGCTCACTGATTCTTCGACATTGAGAGAACTTGCCGGAAGACCGCAAGCGCAGTCGCACATTCCGGCAGCTGTGACCGATGTTGGTTGCGAACGTGAAATTAACGAAGATCGTTATGCCGTGATCGATTCCCCTCAAGGACGGGCCTGGATTGTTTGTGATGGCATGGGCGGGGTCATGGGTGGTGAGCTAGCGGCACAGCTTGCAATTGATGCCATGCGTCGCGTGCTTGAAACATCTGACTCTGCAACTCCAGCAGAAACAATTAAATCTGCAATCGAAGAAGCTAATCGAGTAATTGTTTTGCGTCGTCAAAATCCAGCGTTTAGCTCCATGGGTACGACTGTCATCGCTGCCATGCAAATGCTGGATGAAATCGTAATTGCCCATGCTGGTGATTCACGTGCATACGTTGTGCGCGGTCAGGAAATCGAACAGCTCACAGTCGATCACACTTATGTGCAGGATTTAGTTGATAAGGGCGCAATCAAACCCGAAGACGCACTTTCTCATCCACAGGCACACGTCCTAACGCGTTGTCTTGGTTCTGAACCACGCTTGAACCTGACATTGCAGCAATATTATCTCTGGGAGGCAGCCCAGCCTGATGTCTTAGTGCTTTGTAGTGACGGGCTTTATAGCTTAGTTTCTGACAAGGAGATCTCTCAAGTTGTTACTTCGCGCAGCCCGCAAGATGCTTGCGTTGATTTAGTCGAACTTGCGAAAAGTCGTGGAGGTTTCGATAATATTACCGTGGTAATTCTTCCGCTTGAAGGTCAATTACGAGAAGAAGCAAGCCCAAATCGTCCAACAATTGAACGTAAGCAGCATTTACTTTTTGAAGACGAACTCGACCTTCCACCAGTTCCATTGTGGAAGCGTTTATTAATTATCACTCTCCTCATGTGTTTCGGTTGTGCTGGGACATTGTTGTTCATGTTCTTGACGTGAGAGAGTTTAAAAATGAAGGCAGTAAAATTGTAGTGAGTGGGACACTAAAGCTATAAAAAAGTGAGGACATATGAGCGAAGAATGGCCAAAAGATTCAAATAATCCTGCAGCTCCAGCGGAGCTTGCCAAGGATAATAACGATCCGAAAACAGCGCTGGCATCACGTGCGCGGAATCGTACTGTAATGTTACCTCCCGAGGTGACCGGACAAGTCCGTTCAATGCTTGGCCAGGATCCAACTGGGAAAAAACTAGATCCTTTAGCTGAGATTATGAATGCGCATCAGTCAGCTAGTGAGTCCGCGCGTAAGCTAGATCTGTCACGACCTGCGAGCGAAGCTGCGGCACCACTTTCTAGTGATTCTGCAGGATTTATTTCGCTAGCATCTCGTGAAGGGGCAGCTAAACCACGGCCACAAGTGGCACCAAGCCAACATGTAGTACAAGCAGCTAAGGCACCAGAAATACCTCAAGAGCGTCACGCCCCAGCTCCAGTACGGGCAATTTCAAAAGGACCAAAGACCAAATTAACTGGCTTCTTGATTAGTTTTGACAAAGAAGAGCTTGGTGAAGTGATTGAACTTCGCGTTGGTCGCTGGTTATTGAGCTCGCGCATGACAGACCATAACGAGACGATTTTAATTGAAGATGAGAGCGTTTCTCCCTTGCATGCCATTATTCGTGCAACGCAAGACGGGAAAATTCAAATTCTCGATCAATTATCAGAATTCGGAACCGGTGTTACCCGTGCCAAGTCTGAACAGGAAGAGGAAGTCACAGGAAGTATGACCACTGTAACTCACGGAGACAAAGTGCGTTTCGGTAAAAGACATTTTATCGTCTGCACGATTCCCGGTGTGAGTGCCTAACTTCTTGATGATTGGATAACGATACGCAGTGTGCGTTGGACGATCATTCGTCCGTAGCTAGTGAGGTTAATGTGCAAGGAATGAGTGAGGACCAATTTCTTCACCTACAGCCAGGAACGGTCGTAAATGGCCGCTACGAGATTGTAAAATGTCTCGGCACTGGAAGTATGGGTTTGGTCTATGCCTGCAGGCATCGCGAGCTTGCTGGGCACCTTGTTGCCATGAAAGTGCTGTTTTCGGAAGTCGCACGTGATCAAGTCGCAGTACAACGTTTCCGCAATGAGATTGTAGCATCCTATGGCGTGAGTCACCCCAATGTGGTTCGTGCCTATGAGTATTTCCGTGATGGAGATTTGGTCGCATTTACCATGGAATACGTTGGCGGTGGAGATTTGGCAGACCGTATCGTGCAAGATGAATTACTCACTGTGCCTGAAATTGTGCGCATGCTTTCGCAAATGTGTTCAGGTGTGCAGGCAATTCATGAAGCAGGAATCATCCATCGAGATTTAAAACCCGAGAATATTTTGCTAACCGCTCAAGGTGATATTAAAATTACTGATTTTGGTATTGCGCGCACTGGTTCAGGTCCAAAGCTCACCGAGCATGGGGGCGTTGTTGGTACAATTGATTATGTTAGCCCTGAATACCTGGAGAAAGGACAAGTCGACGCACGTTCTGATATTTATGCACTTGGAGTGCTTGGTTTTGAAATGATTACTGGCGAGGCGCCTTTTAAGGGTAAAAGCGTGATCGAAACGATGACTTTGAGATTGAAGTCTGACCCGCCATTTCCTAGTGAAATCCGTAATGACTGCCCACCTGAATTAGATCAAATTATCATGCGTGCGATGAAGCGTGACCCGGAAGAGCGTTATCAAACAGCTAAGCAAATCTATCGTGATTTGCAAGATCTGATGGGCGGAGGAACGCGCACCTATTCTCGTGACAGACTCGAGAAACAAGTCAAACAAGTCAAGCAAAGCTCTGATGCAAGTGTTCAAGCAAAGCCTTCTGGATACACTGCCAACGGCAGTAATGCAGGGAATCAAAGTATTCCTACAGAATTTTCACAAATCGCTGTAAAAGACATTCCTGGGTCTAAGGATTCGAAACGTGGGACCTCAGGGTCGAGAAAGAAATTCGACCCTGATGATGTCGAAGAACTTGAAAGTGTTTTGGGTAATCAATCAGTGGTTGCAGGCCCGCGCGGATTCTCAGAACGCGTGCCGCGGGTTGCCGTTGGCCACTCACACTTGTCAGCAGATCGCATCCGTGCACTCTCTGATGGTATTTATACCGAAGAGACGAGTATGTTTAAAACGCTTTTGGTCTGGACGATGGTATTAATTTTGGGATTTGTTGTTACCTTGGTAGTCTTACGCGAGATTCGACCTGATTTATTTGGTGCTGCAAAGTCTAAAGTTGGAATCGTGGTAAAGTAGGTTGTCCCTTGGCAACAAAGCTTGGTCTGCCAGAATGCCATTGTTTTTCTCAAGATCTTGGCCGCTCCGGACACTAAAGATTTTCTACATTTTACTAATAACTTCGCCGATTGGCTCGCTGATCCAGAGTTATTTACTAGGCAAAAAGCCTATCTGCTGATACTTTGTAGTGATCAACTGCATCTAAATGATAGAAAAGTTTTGTTGCTTCCGGGTATAGTATTCAGGAAGCATCTGGTGTGATGAATGACTCTGGGCATTATCTCGACCGTGTAAATTTAATGAAGGTTATATAACCAATGAGAGTTTTAATCGTTGATAATTCTGCTGAAGGTCAACAGCAAGTTGCAAAACGCATTGAAGTATTTAATCAAAGTGACGTTGAGACTTTGGATTTACGTGTCAAGCTCGTGCTCGACCGTGATGTCGAATCACAATTCCGTGAAGCAGACGTTTTAATTTTAGGCGCCAATCTGGGTGAGACTGCCGTACAAATTGCACGTTCGGCTCTTACGCAAACTCCCTGGCTGCACATCGTGATGTATGTCACGAACGAAGCCTATTCGGGCGGAGCTTTTCGCACAGCGCACTCTGCAGGTGTGAGGAAAGTGCTGCCTGAGTCATCAGACCCACTTGATCTCTTGCAAGAGCTTGTCGCAATTCATGCCGAGTTTCGCCGTGAAGGACGCACACGTGAGGGGCGCGTTGTTTGCGTGACGCATGCAAAAGGTGGCACTGGAGCCACCAGCATTTGCGCCGCTTTAGCTGAAGTTTGTAGTGTTTATCGCCGCCGCACTATGCTTTGGGATCTGGACGTAGAGACTAGAGACTTGTGCCGATCGTTGACGGTGAATGGCTTAGAAGCAAAAGTTGTGAGCTCCTGGGTAAATGGTTCGCGTGAAATTTCGCGTGAAAGTATTGTCGATGCGCTCATTCCCGTCAGTCAGGACGTCTCTGTTCTGATGCCTCCGGACAGTATGGCTGAATCCATGGATTTAGTTTGTCACACTGATGGCATGCAAATTTGCCAGCGCATTATTGATCTAGCCCGCGTGATGCAGGATGTGATTTTAATTGATACAGGCGGAAGAATTGGTCCTGCAACTGGTGCGCTGATGCGCATGGCCGACGAAGTCTTGATTGTGATTGATGATACGGTGCTTGGATTAACTGCGCTTGACTTGTACTTAAGCTATGCAAAAACTCTTGTTGCTGGTTCGGAAAGACTGAACTTTGTCGTTAACGGATATAGCGGAGCACTTTTAGCTGTGCCACAGATTGAGGCAGAATTAGAGCCAGTGCATCACTTAGGGCAACGTCCCTGGAGATTGCCTCCGGTGCCAGTAGACCCTAAAGCTTCACTTTGGCCGGGAAGTGGGAGAACACTTTATAGCTTAGGACAAAAATCAACCCGCGCAGCGCTTGAGGAAGTTGCTTTAGAATTAAAGCTTGTTTCAAGAGAAGATGAAATTGCTACTCAATCGCGTAAATCCTCAAAAACTTGGTGGGAAAAATTCCTTCCAGCAGGCGAACAAAAGGATGAAAATCAGCAATAATTGCTAATATATTGAAACTATTGCTGATTTTGCGTGAGAAATTTAATTAAGCTTCAAACAATATTTTTTGAGTCTCGCTGAGCACTGCGAGCATCAAAAGAGAGGTAGTGGTTCTTGCCATCAAATCTGAAAATATTAATAGTTTTTTAGTGTATATTATCTGCTAAAAATTCTATTGTGTTATGACGACAATGATTGCTAGATAGTTAAATAGCCCTGTAGTTACTACTCGGCTCTATTGGTTTACTAAACAGAGAAGTGGGGATCGTTGAAAATGACAACAGAAAATAAAGATTTGCAAATTCAAAATAAAAGCGAAAAAGGCGCAACAATGCTAGAGTACGCTCTACTAGCTGCTCTAATTGCTGTAGTTTGTATCGTAGCAATTACTTTCTTAGGCCAGCAGGCTTCAACATCTTTTAGCCGAGTAGGTAGTTCACTTAGCGGAGCAAACGGCTAATACCGTCACCGGCTACGCTTATAGTAAGAGCCGCTTTTCGGATATTTGCCGAAAGCGGCTCTTTTTATTGTAAATTATCGATAGAGCCAAACGTCTAGGGTCGGCTATAGCTTGACCTCGCACTTCTATCTATTTGATATATTTGGGTTTTATCCTAGTTTATTTTTAATAACTGATATTTTTGTTTTTTGAATCTCATTTTAAGCTAAACTATTCAAAATAGTAGGGCAATTATATCTGCCCATGGCTAAAAAAGTCTTAAACGTACAGACCGGTACTGCCGATTGTACGGAAGTGAAGCTTTTTGGCTCATAGCGTAAAGCAGCAGTTTAATTTAATATTTTATTGCGCGCTTGTAGAAGTTAAAATTTTGGTACGGGTGGGTTGTAGTTTGGCTCTTTTCCCGTTTTGAAACACAGAGTGAAGAGCGAATTTAGATTATCGTGGTTTTGCTGAGGAGCAATTAGGTTATGGCAACTCGTTTTGGTGCACCAAGTCCTGCGAAGGCATATGCGACAAAGGTCCGTTGGATTATTGGCAGCCTGTCAGCGACAATATTGATTCTTGTTGCGGTGATATTAATCATCGCCAATCAAACTGCGGATACGCCCCCTGATGCAAATCCGAGTACAACGATTTCAGATCCTGGCGTTGCTAACGCCAGCACTCAGGCGCAACCAGCTGTTGAAGTCCTAGTTGCAAATCAACGTATTGAAATTGGCTCACCCTTGATGCCGCACATGTTCATCTCACAGGCTGTGCCACTTGACCGCCAGCCAGCAGGGGCAATTCCTGCAGCACAAAAAGATGCGCTGGTGGGGAAGTATGCCAAGAACTTGATCAATGCAAATTTACCACTCTTGCAAGACGACATCTCTGATCAAAAGCCCTTAACTTCCGTAATTGATGCGATTCCACCGGGATTTCGTGCTGTAACAATTCAAGTCGATGCGCGTTCAGCTGTTGAAGGTTGGGCACAACCAAATTCACGTGTGGACGTGCTCTGGACCTACAAAGACAAAGACGGCGAACAGCGCGTTGCTACAATCGTCCACTTTTCGAAAGTATTGTCCGTTGGTGGTGCAACGGCAAACGATCCAAATGCTCAAAAAGGCGGCGCTTCTACAGTGACACTATTAGTATCTGAAACAGATGCTAAAAAAATTGAACTGGCGCGTAATCTCGGTTCATTGAGTCTATCTCTTGTGGGCGGGAGTGAAACTGGCAAGGTTACCTCTGATCCGGATCCAATCGACATTACCCAGATTGTGCCACGTGGCCCAGAAGTTGCGGCTGAAGAACCAGATGCAGATGGCGTGATGTATGCAACTGACCCAGCCACAGGTAAGCAAATCAAGTTTATTCTCCAAGGCAAACAGTGGAAACGTGATCCGAATTTTTAAATAGTTAACGACGTGTTTTCCAAACAAGGTTTTAGGAAGGTTTATTTATGAGCAAGCAAAATGACAGGGACGCGTTAATCGATCTGTTTTCAACTCGTGCCCGTTCAAGCGGAACTGAGCAACCACAGCAAGAAACGCAAAAACCAAATTCTCCAGCTACTGAAGTGCGTCGTGTGCGTGTCGGTAGTACGCATCGTGGGGGGACACTTAAAGCCTCACTCTCCCCAGTGGCAAGCTCGATTCTACGCGAAGCACGAAGAGAAATCTCTGCGGATGATACTGTCGTTGAAAATCAAGAAATCGGGGAAGACACAATCGCCCGAGCAGTTGATAAAGTTTGTTCACAGCGCGGGCATGTGATCGATGACTTGGTGCGTGCGGAAATTATTGTGCACTTGAAGCGCGATCTCCTGGGTTGGGGTGTGCTCCAGTCGTTGATTGATAATCCTGAGATTACTGATATCCACTGCTATAACTATCAAACTGTTGTGGTGCAGCGCGGTAAGGCCTGCGAAACTACAGGACTACACTGGCCGAGCCACGAATCATATTGCTCATTTATCGACCGCGTTTTGTTGCGCTTAGGTAAGAGCGTTTCTACCCAGCAACATACAGTTGACGCATCGTTCCCTGATGGCAAGCGTATCTGCGTAGTGCATGAAAGCGTTTGTAGTACGGGCGGTCCAATTTTAACAATGCGCGTACCACGTGTTCCAGAAACTACCTTAGAGAGTCTGGTTGCCTATCAGGTTGCTCCGCCGTTAATTGTAAACTATTTGGCTGCGCTCGTGCGTGCTTGCGAATTTACCTTTATGTTTGCTGGCGAAACTGGCACTGGTAAAACAACGATCATGCGTTGTCTGGGCACGCAGTTTAAGCCTGATGAGTCTGTAATTGGGGTTGAAGATACTCCAGAATTAAATTTCAGACACCCTTACTACCGCGGACTTGTCTCACGTACGGCTAATACGGAAGGTGTCGGAGAAGTTTCACTTTCAGAACATATTAAAACTACCTTGCGTCTTTGCCCATCGCGCGTGCTTTTGGGTGAAATGCGTACTCCTGAAGCTGCCGAGGCTTTTCTTGAGGCTGCGCAAACAGGTCACTGCGGAATGTCAACGGTGCATGCGCGAAATGCACGTGAAACACTGACACGACTAGAAAGTTTGCTTGGCCGTGCACAACGCGGGGTATCGATGGATATCATCCGTCAACAGATTGCCCTAGCGGTGGATGTCGTCTGTTGGATGACACGTGAAAAATCTTCGGGACGTGTGCGTCTTGCTGAAGTGATTGAGGTTGGACATTTTGTTGAAGGCAGTATTCAAGTCCGTCCGATGTTTAAGCTTGTCGAGGAAGGCGAAAATCCTAAGTGGCAAGTGCAATCATGGGCGAGTAACTATGATCACGTGCTTGAGCGTAACGGTATTTTCTTGGGCGATGCTCCAGAATTTTTATCGTTTTCACAGGCTCATGGCGGGTTCAACGAGGTTGCTGCAACACGATAGTTGTTAGTTCAATTACTCTGAACATTCGGCGCGCGATCTGGCGTAAGTAGTCGCCAGACAGTGGAGCCAGTCGAAGTTTGACATGGGAATTAGGTAGTAGCGCAGAATGAATGTTGCTCATTGAGAAAGGCGGTTGAGAAATGGATTTAAAGATTGTAATCATAGCTCTGCTAGCAGTCTCGGCATTAATTGGCGTGCTGCTTGTGATCTTAAGCGTCTCTGCAAAAAAGTCACGTGGTGGTTCAGGTGGAAGTCTTGCGATTTCTGAGTCATTAAGAACACTTGTTGCCTCCCAACGCGAAGCACAGCGAGAGGGGAAGGATCCCCAAGGCAAAAAAAACTTAGCAATTGCTGCAGCAGCTGACGGACCCGAAACAAAACGCAGCGCCCTGGGATCATCGGCAAATAGCTTAGAGAAGCGCTTACTCTACGGACGCTGGATTATTACTCCGCTGCAATTTAGGGCAATTCAAGTTGCGCTCACCGTGGCATTGTTGGTGCCGGCAACAATGTATGCGGCCAAAACAGTGTGGATTACAGTGATCATTATCGTGCCTGCGCTGGTATCTTCTTTTTTAGATCGATCAATTAAAAAAGTATTTAATGCTTTTGATAAGGATTACCCGGTTTTCTTAATGCAGCTTGTGAGTTTGCTCAAGACCGGAATGAGCGTGATGCCAGCAGTTGACGCGGCAGCCAAAGCTTTGCCTGAAGATTCACTAGTGCGCCAGGAAGTAGCGCTATTACTTGAACGACTACGTTTGGGTATGACCGAAGAACAGGCGATTAATGCTTTTGGGGAGAAAGTTCCACATCCTGAGATTGAACTTTTTGTGCAGAGCTTATTGCTCAGCCGTCGTGTCGGTGGAACTCTTTCTGCGACTTTGGAACGACTCTCCAAACAAGTTCGTCGCCGTCAACAATTTAGAGAAAAAGCGATTGCGGCTGTAGGTATGGAGCGCGGATCGCTACTAGCAATTGCCTTCATCATGACCTTGCTTTTAATTTATCTCTCTGTTTCTTCGCCGGAACTGATTCTGCCGGCGTTTAAACATAAGCTCGGTAGCGCAATTTTCCAAACTGGACTGTGTTTAGTGTTTTTAGGCTACTACTGGTCCAGAAAAGTAACGAATATTAAGGTTTAAGTTGAAATGGATACAACGACAATAGTTGTAATATTAGCGAGTATCATGGGCATTGCCGGTTTGGGCACGATTGCTTATGTGACTTTTGCTGGAGCTGCGCAAAAGAAGAGTGATGTGCGTGGATTAATGGGTGGTCAAGCAGTTGCTGGACCTGGTGCTCGGCGTCTGGCCAATGAAGAGGCACTGGAAGCCCTTGCGGCTAAAGGTCCTACGCGGTCAAAAGGTAAAAATCAGCAAGACGATTTGCCGACCAAACTTTTTAAGGCTGGCTATTATACTCCGGAAGATAAGCGTAAGTTTCACCTGCTGCGTATTATCTCTCCAATCGTTTTTCCAATTGTCACTACCGGAATAATGGCAGCGATTGGTGGCAATGCATTAATGACTTCAATGGGCTTACTCTTGGGGCTTTTTTGTGGCTATATTTTACCACTCTCAATGCTTGACCGCAAAATCCGCTTACGTGCTGAAGATGTGATGTACTATTTGCCTTTGACGATCGAACAAGTTTCAATCGGTGTTAGTAGTTCACTCGACATTGGACCATGTATTGCGCATATCTTGCAAATGGCGCGCGAACGTAATTCTTATAACCCCGTGATCGAGATGTTCATTCACGTGGAAAAACTGATTCGTAGTGGTTTGAACCTTGAAGATGCCTTGAAAGAAGTTTCCGAGATTTACGGGCAGAACGAGCTCAAGCACGCGTTTATGTTTTTAGGCCAATGCGCTCGCCATGGTGGTGAAGTTTCTAGACAATTGCAAGAACTTGCTGACGCTGTCATGGTGCAGCGCGAGGTTCAAGTTGAAGGACGTATTACAGCATTGCCGGTCAAAGCTACCTTGCCACTTGTGACAGTTTTTGCGGGATTCTTTGCCATGCTTTTTGCGGGGCTTGTAGTGCGTTTAATGACCGCCTTTGGTGGCAGTTAAGAGCTGGGGAGGAAATATGCCTGCCCCAATCGGAGCTCGAAAGATCTTAAAAGAAAAAATTAATGCTGTCAGTTTTAGTGCTGACCCAACGCTGCCGCTCTTGCTACTAGGAGCGGTGATTACTTTATTTTTACTTTTACTCGTGCCGCTGCCGCGTTTCGTAATTGATCTATTAATTGTTGCCAATATTACTTTTACGCTCGCCAGTGCCTTGACTGCGCTGCTTGCTCGAGAAGTTAAAATGCTTTTCTTATTTCCCACGATCGTGCTCGTGGCAACACTCTTTCGCTTGGCAATTACGGTAAGTTCGACGCGTTTAATTCTGCTGTATGGCGATCAGGGACTTGGCGTTGCGGGTGATGTGATTCGGGTCTTGGGCACAAGTGTGGTGCGCGAAGATTTCCTTGTTGGTATTACAATGTTTGCAATTATTGCAATTGCCAACGCACTTGTGATCGCTCGCGGCGCGGCACGAGTTGCTGAAGTGCAGGCACGCTTTGTGCTCGATGCCTTGCCGGGGAAACAACTTGCAATTGATGCCGATCTAAGAAGTGGATTGATCTCCAAGGAGGATGCATCAAGACGTCGACAAGCGCTGAATCAAGAATCGCAGTTTTATGGCTCGATGGATGGCAGTATGCGCTTTGTTCAAGGCGATGCGATTGCCACACTCGTGATTACTTTGCTCAATGCCTTTGGGGGCATGTTATTGGGGATGCAGCGCGGACTTAAATTTGATGAAGCGCTTAGTTCCTTTGGAATTCTAGCTGTAGGAGAAGGCCTTGTTAATATTTTACCAGCACTGTTAATGACTATCTCTACGGGATTTGTTGTTACGAAAATCAGCGATCAGGAAGATCTAGTCCGGGAGGGGAGTGCAGAGCAGCACGTCTTTAAAGTTTTCGATAATCGCTCACTACAAATTTCTGGATTTGCAGCGGTTATTTTTGGGTTACTCCCAGGTGTTCCACTCGTGCCCTTTTTTATCGTTGGCTTGACGTTATTATTTATGTCATTTCGTGCTGAGCGGGGCAGCCGAAGCGCTCAGCAGTATGGGACAAACTCAATGTTAATCGTCCCGCCAGCCACTACTAAACTCTTAGGCACTGAAGAACAGGGAGTTTTAGCGCTGCCACAACTAGCGTTAATAGGACTTAAGCTTGCTACTCCTTTTGCTCAGACCATTGATCTCGATCGCTTACGTTCAGATTGGTCGGAGACGCGTTTGCGTGTTGCCCATGAGCTCGGATTGAATTTGCCGGAAGTGGTTGTAGAGATCGTCAATCAAACTCAAACTGATTATCAAATTGCGGTACGTGAAGTCGTAGCCGACCGCGGGATTTTACCAAAACAGGCCCATTTTGTTGTTGCGCCATTACGCTTGGCGGACTCTTTGGCGCTCGAGATTGTGCCTGGGCCGGGTACCTTTAATCTCCCGCAGCTTGGATTTTGGACTAGAACTGGAGCAGATGCCTGTCAGCGATCTGGCGCAAAGGTTTTAGCCAGTGAGGGATTTTTGGCGGAGCAAATTGCTGCGGTAAGTTTAAATTATATTGATGAGTTGCTGACCCTTGATTATGTGCAGAAGAACATTGAACAAGAGAAACTGCGTAGCCCTAAGATGATTGAGGAATTATTTCTCAACTCAACAGTCAAAATTGCTGAAGTTACTGAAGTCTTACGTGCCCTGGTGAAAGAGCGGGTTAGTATTCGCGATCTGGGACAGATCTTAGAAGCCTTTACTGAGTTTGCAACACGCCATGACCGCCAAGAGTTAGGGTCGGAATATCTGTTTGCTGTAGTTGAGTTTATCCGTAAACGTTGCGCGCGGTCGATTGTTTCACCGCTCGTTAGTCAAGATGCAACACTACGTGCGTTTGTCTTAGCGCCGGAAGTTGAGGCTGAATTTCGCTCTGCCAAATTGCCAGGAGAAAGCCTGCCTGCGCTTGATCCGAGTGCCGCATTGAAATTGCGCAGGATTGCCGACGAGTTATTTGGCCCACCGTTACAAAGCGGAGCGTTGCCACTCGTGATTATTACTGCGCCTGACATCAGACGCCCAGTCTATGAATTTTTCCGTTCACAATTTCCAGGATCTGACACCTTTAGTGCAGTTTCGGAAGATGAGATTAGTTCCAGTAACCGTTTAGAAATAATCGGTTCATTAAGTATCGGTGATGAGTTATGAGTGACGATTCAAGAGCAGACCTAGAGCGCGAGATTGGACGCGGCACAGAAAGCCGCTTTACCGTATTATCAAAGCGATTTCAGACTCGCACTGCAGATGCATATGAAGCAATTGATAACGATACGCGTGACCGTGCATTAATTTGGATTTTGCGAAACACCTTTTCTGCCGGATCGGAAGTTGAACAACGCTTCAAACGCCGGCTCGATCGCTTAAGAACCTTGGCCATCCCAGCACCACGCTTTTTAAAGTATGGCTTAGACGCCTCCAGTCATGCCTACCTTGCACTTGAGTATGTGCAGGGTAATCCAGTCGTGGAAGTGGCGCGAACCCCGCAAGAAGGACTGAAAACATTTTGCGATCTAATTGATATTCTTGCCCCAATTCACGAACAGGGAATTGCACTTGGTGATATTAGCGATCACTCTTTTATACAAACCTCGGCAGGATCGATTTGCCTCATCGGCTTAATTGGATCCTTTGACATCGAATCTTCGGGAACTACACTCATGCCGCCCACTGCAACGCTAGCTTACTTAGCTCCGGAACAGCGCGGCGGGTCTTTGCCCGGGCCAGCTGCTGATATTTATGCTGCCGGAATTCTTGCTTATTATTTGATGACAAATCGCTTTCCTTTAGGCGATCGGCAATTTAGCGAGAGTGGAGAGATGATTCGCGAAGCACTGCCACCTTCGGCTGTGACTGCTGAAGTGCCAGCTTGGATTGATGACGTGGTCGGGAAATGTCTAGAACGTAGCATTAGCGACCGGATCGGGTCAGCGCAAGCTTTGCAGGCCTTACTGCGTGAAGGGCTACAAAAAGGCTATACTTCGCTGGGACGCAGTAATTGGTCGCATCGAACCTTAATGGTTAGACCAGGGACGACCCCCCATGCACAATCCGACCAAGATCAAAAGGCGATGATCCCACGCGAGCAACTCGAGCAAGGCCAAGCTGCGCTTACGCAGGCTAGTCAAAATGCTAAACCCCGTCGAAATTTTTCGGGTCCACTTGCAGCGCTGGGATTACTTGCTGGAATTATTTTAGGCGGCGTGATTTTTGTTGCATTTGAAGACCGTCACAGCGCTTCCAAACCAATTGAACTCCCGATCTCGGAAGTGAAGCTCGATGCCGAATATCAACGTAAGGCCCGTGAATTGTTACAGCCAGACAGTTCGCTAGAATCGCGCCAAGCTATTCTTGATGCACTCAAGCAAGACCCTGCTGAAGATTCTGAATCGGTTCTACTCATGGTGAGCGAAGTTGGCTCGGCTGTAGAATTAAAGCACCGTGCACTCAACGCCTTAATTGAGAAAAAAAATAAGCAGAATGCGCCGCACCTTTCAGCACTACTGACAAATTGGGACAGCAAGTTACAGCAAGGATTAATTGGGCCTCAATTGCAGGCTTTATGGGGCAATTTACTGAAAGCGCTCGATCCTAAGCGTTCAGTCAGCTCGCGTATCGCCGCGTTGAAGCAAGCAGCTGAGCAGGATCTTGACACCGCGATTCAAGCAGCAGGTGCACTCGCCATCGACACGAGCAGCACGGCTGAGAATGGGCAACGTGCTTCTGACTATATCCCTTTATTACGCGAATTGCTGGCTAAGGATACTCCCGGTGTAGATTATGCGAATCGAGGGCTCGGAGTATTGTTGCTTTCTCATCCGCTACTACAGGGCTTTGTTGATGATAATTTAACAAAAGATCTAAGCATTTTTTCGAATGCAGATCTTGCTTTAGCGTTAGTCAAGCTTGCAGCAACTGATCAAGCCTTACTATATCGGCTGGCAGAGGAAACTTTACGTCGAGAACTGGTTCCACCGTTTCAAGCTGTATTTTTGAAAACCCTTGTTGCCACAGATAAACCAGCAATGGACAGTTCAGTGCGCAAGACTCTAGTCCGTGGTGCGCGAGGCGAGCTAGATGAGAACGATTTAGTTACCTTAGGACGTTGGCTCTCGCTTGATGGGGAGCGAGTGCTTTATGCAGCTTGCGCGATGATTCCTGATCAAACTCTCGCGCTCAATGCCTTTGACATTCTTGCCGCAAGAACCCTCGAGCATGAACCGGGTAGCGGACTGGTCGCCTGGATCAAGTCTAGCCTCTGGGACAAGCGTAGGAATTTCGTAAAAGCAATTGGCATTCTCGGACTCAGCGAAATCGCCACAGCTGAGCAATTAGAATACGCCTTTGATATCTTCACTCCCTATGCACCGGGCGGCACACTTTTAAAGTCACTACTGCGCACAAAAAATGAGCAAGTAATTTCACGGGCGATTAAGCGTTATGGAGAAATTAGCACTAGCCAGGATTTATTGAATTTACTTTCGCATCAGAGCAAGTCAGTGCGGATTGAAGCCGTTAAGGCTTTACGTGGCCGTAATGAATTGGGCACGCTGCAATTAATTTTTAGAGCTTTTGAAAAAGAAAGCGATGAAGAGGTCAAGCAGGTTTATCGCGAAACGCACTGGGTGGTGCGTGACCGCGAAAGAAGTTAAACTGGTTGTTGGATTAAATTACAATGTTTGCACTGGAAATCGATTTTCATGATGGCGTAAGTGAACCGGAGACAATCTTCGTACGTCGCCAGCATGCGATTATTGGTTCGGCAGAGCATGCTCATGTAGTGTTAGAAGGCACACAATCCGAGCAATTTGAAATCCGCTTAAATCGGGGGATTGGGGCAAAATTTAGAGTAGAATTATTAGCGAATAATGGTAGTGGGGCACCGCGCGTTGACCTTGATAGTGAGTATGAAGGGACTGCGGAAGTGATGTTTGGAGAAATTCAACTACGAATCACGAGCTTGGATATCGATCTGTATATTCCTGAGGATGCCGATCTCGAGCAAGCGCGTCGAAATATTTTTGAGCGGGCGCTAGCCTTGCCTACACCTAGATTTCCTTGCCTTGCAATTTTCGGTGCGAGCCCAGTTTATGTTTCCTTTGCAGAGGATCAGCCCATTTTAGTGGGACGCTCCCGCAAGTGTGCGCTACGCCTGGATGCTCCAGATGTTTCCTTCGAGCATACGCGAATTGGCATAGAAAATGACATGTTTTGGGTTGAAGATTTAGCAAGCACGAATGGCACCTTCATCTCAGGGCAGCCTGTCAGTGGCAGGCAGGAAGTTAGTCCGGGCGATGTAGTTCAAATCGGAGCAGAATTTAGTATTTATTTGCTAAAAGTCGAAACTGATTTAGCAAAGGTGCAAACAACCCGAAGCCGTCCGCAATCAGCTACGCAGCTCAAAAGATTTCCCTGCGTGCTGTCAATCTCAGATCAAGTTTTGCCGCATCGCTACCCCTTGTTACATGGCATGAAAGTTTTGCTTGGGCGAGATCCGGCAAATGACATTTGGGTTGGCGCATCACATGTTTCACGAGCACATGCCGAACTAATGCTGACAGAAGATGGTTCAGTGCAGATTACTGACTTAAGCAGCAATGGAACGTTTGTTGACGAAGCGCGCCTTGCTCGAGGTGGAGCGACATTATTACCGAAGAATTTAAGTGTAGTTGACCTGGGTAGTGGAGTTTCTTTTTACGTCGCGCACACGGAAGAGCAGGAACAGGCGTTTTTGAAGTTACATAGCCTCGAGGAGCTTCCGGGTGCAAAAGAAACACGGCGCCCGCGTCCGCGTAGACCAACTAAAGGCTCAGGAACAATAGTTTTTAGAAATGAGCAGCCGCAAAACAATCAGCAGTTGGCCAATGCCGAGCAGAGTTTACCGCAAACCCAGCCCCAGGCAGAAGCTTTTGACGCATTGGCACAGACCTTGGCAGGTTCAACTCAGCTTGTAGATCAAGCCCTGCAGCAGCGTGCTGGACGCCGCGCGTCGCAAACATCGTTATTTAATAACGCCGCATTGGAAATCCGCTCAGAAGCTCAATCCTTGCAGCAAATTTCTGGACGCTTAAATGAATTACAGCTGTTACAGCCAAGTATGACAACTAGAGTGATGCAGTTTGCAGTTTGGTTTTCACTCGGGGTTCTCATTGTAATTGGTTTATTATTTGGAATTTCGATGCTGAGATAACGGGTATAGGCTTAACGTATTAAGGTGAGTTTATGGGAGTAAATGAAACAGAGTTGAAGATGATTCGCTGCCCGGGGTGCCGGGCGCTAGTTTCTGCAAATGCGACAAAGTGCCGGATGTGTGGAGAAGAATTGAGATCCGAAGCTGCCGCACAAGAGCCTCCGCGTCAGAGCGAAGTATCAGTCCCTGAACAGGAATCAAAACGCAGTCGTATTCGCCAACGCACAATGACCATGGCCGAGGAGGAATTGCATCCAGTGCGGGGAAGCGGCAGCCGTAGTGCCATTGATGAGCGTAAGCTTGAGGAGCGCAGTAGCGATCTTGAACGACGTAGTTTCGATCAACGCACTGTTGAGGATCTCGATGAATTCCCGATTAATGCAGATCTTGACGCAGTTGAGGATCGAGATTTTGATCTACCTGATACTAAAGAATCACTGGCGGATCGCCCCAAACGACCAGCTTGGAGTATTAGTGGCTTCGATGAGAGTAGACCGTCGAAACTAAAAGAAATCGAGGACGAGGATTTTTCCACTCTGCCGCAGCTCTCAAGTGACGTCGAGGAGCAAGAAGAAGCTTGGGAGGAGCCTGGTGACGCGGATGAAATTGACGAAGGCGAGGAGGAAGATCTCAGTGCGGAAATTTCAAATCAGGCTGCAACTGGAGAACGTAAGCGCAGGCGCCGCCGTCGACGCAAAAAGAAGCCAACACAAAACTTAGAACAGCCTGGTTTTGGCGCTGCAGGTGCAAGTGTTCAGCAATTTAGTAATGAGCAGCGCGCTCCCGAACAGCCAACCTATCAGCGACCTCAGGCATTGCCAAAAGATCGTGAGCTGCTGCAGCGCGAGCAAGCAGCCTTCTACAGTCGCAGTGAAGCTAGAATTAACACCTTAACCGAGGAACCTCCAATGGATGAGCAGACACAAGCAGTAACCCCACTTAGTAAGCCAGATTTTTCAGCTGCAGGCGCATTGGTTGGTTGGTTTGTAAATTATGAAGGCAACGCCTTTGGCATTTCAACAGAAATCCGTGACGGGCGGTTTTTTATCAGCAAGGAGCGGCTTAAGCCGACTGATATGTTGATTGCTAATGATACGATTTCCACTCCACATTGCGTGGTCAGGGCTTCAGCTGCAGAGGGAATTAAGGTGCAAGATATGTTTAGCGATCAGGGCACATACGTGCGCCGTGCTGGCAGCGATGTGTTTTATAAACAATCCGGGTCATTCACTTTGGAACATGGAGATTGGTTACGCTTAGGTGAATATGAAGTCCAAGTCTGTTTATTGCAGCTTGGGCAAAAACGGCGCTAATGCTAAAAATTGCGAGTCAGATTGGACAATCACGGATGCAGATGTCTTTGCGGATAATTTTGATTACGACGCTTTGGTCTTGCCTTTTACTGGCAGGTTGCCGCAGCGAAGAAATTTTGCACAATGTTGATGAATCGCAGTCAATTGATGCGGCTGTCGCCTTAGGTAAGGCTGGGATAGCTTCAAAGCGAAGCAGTTCAGGCAAGGCCGGCCAATATTCACTCGCAGTCGAGAGTAGTCAGGCACTTCAGGCCTTAGAAGTCCTGAAAAAATTTGGATTTCCCAAGAAACCTAATGACGAACTTTTAACTTTGACTGCAACAGATGGTTTTGTGCCGACAAGTCCAAAACTCGCTGAGCTTAGGTATTTGCGGGGCCTCGGTGCAGAGGCGGAGCGGATTTTACGCGCTAAAGAGGGAGTAATTGATGCGACGGTTGTTGTCAGTTTTAGACTTGCTGCGGAAGAGCTGGACTTGAGTGTTTCTTCGCGGCCGCTTAGTGCTGCAGTTGTTGTCAAAATGCTTAAGCCTAGAACGATGAGCGCGAGTGATTCTCCAACTAGTGAAGTAGCCTTAATTACTTCGCTAGTTAGTCATGCACTACCCAATCTACCCGCAGACCAGGTGCAAGTAAGTGTAGAGACGGTTGAGACCGATCATGAGGCAGCTACTGTTTTTGCACGGCTTGAGCCATTTTTCTTTGAAGTTCGTCAGAGTCAAAAGCAAAATGCGCAAATTCAAGTCGTCTTAATTCTATTAATTGTCGCCGTGGCGGCTTTAGTAGTTGGAACGTGGACAGGGTTTCGCGTTGGCGGAACGCGTGCGCGTAAGTCATTATTGAAGCTGCAATCTAGTTTAAAGAACGATTCAAAATTAATTGAAGGCTCAGATTCTACTTCCGAGGGCGAAAGATGAGCGACCTTAGGCGCTTCCATAGTTTAGATCCACGTGAGCAACTAGTTTTGGCTCTAGGTATTCTACTGGACGGTAATCAAGTAACCGAATTTATTGCTGCAGACCTTGAACGCGGAGCGCCGCTTGTAAAGGCTGCTCAGGAGGTTTTAGCCTTGCCAACGGATCTGCAGCTACAATTCCTCGGGACGATTATTAGGAGGCAGATCAGTGGAAAAATCTCCTAAGCGTTCACCGAAAACGCTACACTCACTATTGTCCTTGGCTGGCGTTACTGAGAAGGAACAAGTTAAATCCTTGCACGGTGTGCGTGCGGTGGTTAGCGAACGTGAGCAGGCGTATCAGCGGGCAGTTTCTGAAATTGACCAGATTGACCAGAAACTTCAGGACCTGCACCAGCAAGCAGGCAAAGCTTTAGTTGCTCAAGGAAATATCCAAGATTTGAAAGTGATTCGTAATTATGAACAGCGCCTTCAAGCTCAGCGTGACCAACTCAAGTCAATCCTTGAGACTCAGCGCGAAGACCTAACGCGGGCACGTCATTATGAGTCACGTGCCGAGAGTAGTGTATCTGCGGCGCGCATTGAGAAGCGCAAAATTGAATCGTTAATGAATGCCGAGGCGATTAAGCATGTGCGGGTGCGTTTATCACAGGAAGAGCAGGAGCTTGATGAGAACTCGAGTAAGAAGAAAAAGTAGTTTATGAGTGATGGATTTGATTCGCAAAGAGTGGGGAATCTTGAGATTTGGCAGCAAGTCAATGCATTGGAAAAGCTTGATGCTGAGAGTGTGCGTTATAGTTTGGGACTATTGCGTGCAAATCTCAAATCATTGCTTCCAGACTTTGGAAAAATTTGGAATCAGTTTGCTGCAACGAAAACTGAGCTAAAGATCGCAACAACCGACTGCAGCTGGAAAATTGGATTTCCTGAAGGAGTGCAGCGCTTGCATTCCTTTTTACTTAACGATGAAATTGCCGTGATTGGCATTGATCAAGATGCAGAACAGCTCATTAATCTAGCGCTTGCTGAGCTTGGTGACTTAAATCCGCAACTTAAACTTGAGGTTAAGGCACAAAAAGCTTTAACAGATTACCTGGAGCGACGCTTGCTTGCTTGTGCTGCTAGAGTCTGGAACCAGCATTGGGCTAAAGACGGAGCCGCAGAAGTGGCAATTAGCTATGTTGCACCGGGCAAGAACCAGAGCGCAGAAATAATTATTACAGCGGAATCTTCAATTCAATATCAAGGGCAGGCAAACCGTAGCGGCAAGCTCTATTGCGGCTTTGGTCCAAAGGCGGCAAGCATTATTGATTCTGCATGGCGCGCAAAAATTTCCGCGGAGCGTCCAATTCAGATTCAGGCGCGAGACCTGCACGTAGTGAGCTTTGAAATCGGAAGCTTTAATTTGTCGCCTAGCGAATTGCTGGATTACTTGCGCCCGGGCGCGATTATTCCCATCGGCACTTTGCGTTTACCGCGAGTCGATATTTGCGTAGATGGTGTTTGTCAGGCACAGGCAGAGTTAGTTAGTTTTAATGGCAAGTTTGCTGCTCGAGTGACAGAGATTATTAACGCTCCAGTTGAGACTACTCCAGTCACAGAAGGAAGGTCACTTTTACGTGTCGAGCTTGCACGGGTTTTACTAGAGCCCACGGCTATTTATGAATTTTTCCAGAGTGGGGCAATTATCCCTACCCAAGTCTCACTTGCCCCTACGGCCTTGATTTTTATGAGTGGTGAACGCGTGGCTTCGGGCTCAATTGGGAAAACATCCGATGGGAAGCTGGCGATAAGCATCTTGCCGAAATAAGCATTCTAAGCGACCCTAGCCGGGTGGAAAATTCATTAGTTAATACCTTTATATTTTGGCAGTCGCTTGATCTTTCAAGTTTTGGAATTGCTGCGCTACTACTGACGGCTTTAACTTTAAGTTCCTTCATTAAAATCGTCACCGTGCTTGGGCTGGTTCGTGCAGGGTTTGGTGTCGATAACTTTCCTGCAGGACTGATTGTCACTTTATTGGCGCTTGTGCTCTCTTATTTTGTGATGATTCCAGTGATCGACCGGAGCGTGGCTCAAAGCGTTACTGCCTGGAATAGCTCTGCAAGCCTGCAGCCCGCTGAACGTAAAGCAACTGCTGTTGCAGCAGGATTTGAAGTCTGGAAAGAATTTGCCTGGCAGCAAAGTGATCAGGATGAACGCAATCGTTTTGCCACTTTGGCCGAGCAACTCGCAAAGAAAAAGGACTTCAAGGCGGATCGGAAATCATGGCAAGTGCTGGTGCCTGCCTTTGTCCTGACGGAATTAAAATCTGCCTTTACTACGGGCCTGACAATTTTTTTGCCATTTTTGGTGATTGACCTTCTGACGGCCAGTATCCTGATGGGCATGGGCTATACGGCGCTTAATTCTCAGATTGTAGCCTTGCCCTTGAAAATATTACTTTTTGTGCTCGCGGATGGTTGGACTTTGATTATGACAAATCTGGTCGGCTCGTATATTTAGTTTTTGGGGTGCTTGCAGTTATGGAAAATAGCTATGATCTTAGTTTAATTTCTTCTGCCTTTGGCTTGGTTCTACAACTGGCACTACCGCTTTTAGCAATTACCTTACTTGGTGCGTTAATACTTGGAATTATCCAGACCGCAACACAAATTCAAGATGATTCAATTAAATTCACTGGGAAATTTATTGCAGGATTTTGCGCTTTAATGCTTTTCGGCCTTTCTACGCTACGCACTTTAACTGCCTATGCCGTGCGCTTGTGGGGAGATGTGCAGTGGTACCAGTAGTTCCCTTAGAGTTTCCACAGTTTATCTCTCAGTCGCCAGCAGGTCTCGAGTTTCTAACGCGCATTATTGGAATGAGTATTGTCCTGGCAGCAAGCTCTGTTACGTTACTCTCGATTTGTCTGGCAAGTTGCTTTGGAATTTCTATCGCCTATTTTGGTTTGCCATTTGCCACTCAGCTGACCAATCATGGTCCAGCGTTACTTTTGGCAGAAGGTCTGTATTTCGGAGCATTGCTGCAACTGGGTATTTTTAGCGCGCTGCTCCTTGGCAGCTGGATTGAGGGTATGTTGGGATTAAACTTAAAACAAATCAATTGGAACAAGAGCGCAACGGGGCCATTAGTGGTGTTGCTGTATTTGGCCATTTTTAGCAGTGGGCTCAGTCAATATTTATTTCAACAGTTACTGAGCGGACTGCTTGCTGGCCTGCCCTGGCAAGCTGAACAAATCTTAATGAGTCTGATTCGATTGGTTGCGCAAGCATTCTCAATTAGCGCCAGTGTTTGCCTGCCGTTAATGCTGCTTGTGCTTAGCTGCGATTTGCTGTTGGGGGCGATTTCGCGCATCTATCAGGATTTTTTTACAGTCAACACTACAGCTGCGTTGCGTCTCCAGTTAGTTATGCTGATTGTAGTGATTTTACTGCCGAGCATTGCCCTGCGAATGTTGCCCGAAGTTTTTAAAGTCAGTCGAGCGGAGTTAGACGGAGTGCCAAGATAGCTGTTGCTGAAGATTTTAGTGTAAGCACTCAGTCTAACTAAGTGCCCTGAGGTAGTTACAGTGTCGAGTGAAAATCGCCCATACCCCCTAAGCTCGAGTAAGCGTGATCGCCTGCGCGCACAAGGAATTTTTCCACAAAGCGACTTACTAGTTGAAGCCTTGCGTTTGTGTGGCTTTTTATTGGTTTTGGCGTTTATGCTTCCACCGATGCTGCAGGGACTCTTGAATTTTGCTACTAAAGCATTTGCAAATTCCAACCTGCGTCAGGACCTCTGGTCAGTTGATTTTCTGGGATTCGGGGTGCAAATCTCCCAAGCCTTACTGGTGTTGATTGGCTTGCGGTTTTTGATTGGTTTGCTGCAATCTCGTTTTTTAATCGACTTTCGTTTGCTGGGGGTAAATTTGGGGCGTCTGGTTCAAGGTTTTCGTGGCTCGTTCAGGCGCGGGCTAAATGCGATGCTCTCGACGGTTATCGCCTGTCTGGCTTTATGCTTAGCATTTTATTATCTAGCGAGTAGGTCTAAGCAACTTGCCGAAGAAGCCTTAACTAGTGCAAATTTACTGACAACATCTGCATTATTTAATAAGTTCTTGTGGACTGCTGGTGGGCTTTGCTGCATTGCAGTAGTGCTGGGCATCTTTGGATACGCTCTGCGCCGAGTTTTATTTTTCAAGGCGCATGCGATGACGCGTGAAGAAGTTGAGTCGGAGCGGCGCGAAGAAGAGATGTCAGATTTGATGCGTTCCAGCGTTCGTGAGCGTTCGCAGATCAATAAGTAAACCAGCAATAGCACGCAGAATACTGTACGGAACTTAACTTAGATAGAATTAATGGCTTTTGACCGTGATCTAAATAACAAAGAACAAATTATAGATGAAAATCTATCTCGGGGCGTCACGTCCAGACCCAGCACTGAGGCGGCAGTGCTGAAAACTAACTCTGCTTTAAGTTACGCCCATTTAGATCTGCTAGCGAAGGCTCCGGTAGCAGCTTTGTTGCCCAGAATCGAGGCCTTGAATGTTCCGGTGCACGCGCCAATTTTCTTCCAAGCGCGACTGAATCAATTACTAAGCGGGCATTCAAGTGAGCTGCAGCATGAAGTGGGAATGCTTCGACAAGTGTTAACCTGGCTTGGTCGTGGAGGCACAACTGAAATTCCAACAGCAACTTTTTACACAACAGCTGATCTAATTTTAATTTATGAAGTTGGGAGGTTATATTATCTACTTGGATATTTTGCTGCGGCGGAGAGAATTTTCCTTGGTTTGTCTCAGCTCGATCATGGTCTGACAGCTTCGCGACTTGGTTTGGGATTATGTAAACTCGAAAATTCTTTATATGACGATGCGCTACATATTTTGCGAGAAGTTTGCACTTCTGGGCACTATCAATTGCCGGGCAAGTGTGCGCTGGTAGCCCTGTTTGTTAATGCTGGTGAATTATCGCGTGCTAAGTCCTTACTGCTTGAATTAGCTCCGGAACTTGAGTCTCAAGCCGTGCCCGGACTGCTTAGGAAATTTTGGGAAATCTTTTCCCTGCGGTGTGAAGGCCGTTAATGCTCTGAAACTCGAATTCAAACGCTAAAATTAAATCAATAAATACAAATAGTTAGATAGTCGGGAATGTATTTATATTTGAAATTTGAAGACTTGAATTAACTAGTATATAAGTGCGGGCGATTCGAAGAGTATAAAATAAGTAGAAGCAAAGGAAAGATATGGGTCTAACAACCACACAAAAAGATGAAGTAGTTTCAACATTTCGCAAGCACGCTAGCGATACTGGTTCTAGTGAAGTGCAAATTGCGTTGATCACCCGCAGACTTAATGATCTTCAGGCGCACTTTGAGGCGAATAAGAAAGATCACCACTCACGTCGCGGATTACTTAAGATGGTCGGTCGGCGTCGCCGCTTATTAGACTACTTAAAGAGCACAAATATCCAAGGCTATCGCTCAATCATTGAGCAGCTTGGTATTCGTAAGTAATTGCGAGTTATTTCATGGAGCAAGCATAGATTATCCCAGGTCTAAGTTACCTGAGGTTAAGTGCACTTGCTCGTAGATCGAACGATTAATTTTCAAAAGATAAAAATAGGTAAATATGGCTGAATTATTAAGCACTCAATTAAAGAAAACCGTTACACTCCCGTTCCACGGGTCAGAAATTTCCTTCGAAACAGGCTGGGTTGCAAAGCAAGCTGGTGGTGCAGTGATTGTGCGCGCTGGAGAAACGATGGTGCTGGTTACGGTCTGTCGCGCTGATGCCAAGCCCGACCAGAGCTTTTTCCCACTCACTGTGGAATATCAAGAAAAGGCCTATGCAGCAGGAAAAATTCCTGGTGGATTTTTCCGTCGTGAAGCAAAGCCTAGTGAAGGCGAAATCTTAACTTGCCGCTTAATTGATAGGCCAATTCGCCCACTTTTCCCGGACGGTTACTATGATGAAATTCAAGTGATCTGTACTGTGCTTTCCGCTGACGGCATAAATAGCCCAGATGTTTTGGCAATCTGCGGAGCGTCAGCAGCTTTGCATATTTCTGACATCCCATTCCAAGGTCCAATTGCTGGAGTTCGTGTCGGACGTTTAGGGGGACAATTTGTAATTAATCCATCACGTGAAGACTTAGCCCGCTCAGACATGGATTTTATTGTCGCTGGGACGAAAGATGCGATTGTGATGGTTGAAGGTGCCGCGCAATTTGTACCGGAAAAAGACGTTGTTGACGCGCTATTTTTCGGCCATGAAGAAATTAAAAAGCTCTGCGCCTTACAGGAAGAGCTACGTAAGCAAGCTGGTAAAGCAAAAATGGAGGTTAAGCTTGTAACTGTTCCAGCAGAAATTACTGCACGCGTAAAAACTCTAGCTTACGATCAATTAAAACAAGCTTTAGCGATTTTATCCAAAGCTGAACGCAGAGATGCATTGTCTGCTACTACAAGCTCAACCTTGGAAACTTTAAAGCTTGAGTTTCCAGAAGGCGAGCGGATGATCAAAAATGAACTCGAGCGATTTGCCGGAGAAATCATGCGCAATCGTGTGCTCGATGAGAAAGTTCGCATGGATGGCCGAAAATTTGCTGATATTCGTCCAATTGAATGTGAAGTCGCGGTGATTCCACGGGCTCATGGTTCTGCTCTCTTTACTCGCGGTGAAACTCAAGGCTTTGTGACTACAACTTTGGGAAGTTCGACTGACGCCCAAAAAATTGATGGCTTAACTG
Organism: bacterium; assembly: GCA_016786595.1. Lineage (NCBI taxonomy): Bacteria > bacterium. The sequence goes on from JAEUWB010000007.1 coordinate 28,046, forward strand.
AAACAGCTGAAAAAACCTTTATGCTGCATTACAACTTTCCTCCGTTTTCTACCGGGGAAGTGAAAAACATCAGAGGCACGGGGCGTCGCGAAATTGGTCACGGCGTGCTGGCTGAGAGAGCTTTAAGGGCTGTTGTACCTCAAGATAAGGACTTTCCGTTTGTAATTCGTATTGTCTCGGACATCACTGAATCCAATGGCTCTAGCTCAATGGCCACAGTTTGCGGCGGCAGTATGTCATTGATGGATGCTGGTGTGAAAATTAAAGATCCAGTAGCTGGGGTAGCAATGGGTCTGATTAAAGAAGGCACTCGAGTTGCAGTTCTTTCTGATATTTTAGGTGACGAGGACCATTTGGGCGACATGGACTTTAAAGTCTGCGGCACCAAAGATGGTATTACAGCGCTACAAATGGATATCAAATGTGATGGTCTCGACCGTAATATTATGACCACTGCACTTGATCAAGCTTGTGCTGGTCGTTTACACATTCTTGGTGAAATGGCTAAGGCGATCACTAAACCACGCGAAGCGATGAGTCAGTATGCTCCGCAAGTTGAAATCATGAAAATTAAACCGGACAAAATCCGTGAGGTGATTGGACCGGGTGGTAAAATGATTAAATCCATTGTTGAAGAGACTGGCGTTAAGATTGATGTCAGCGATGATGGCACAGTTAAGATTTTCTCAACAGACCGCGTGCAATCAATGCGTGCCAAGGAAATTATCCTGGGGATTGTTGAAGAAGCTGAAGTTGGAAAACTTTATACTGGTGTTGTGAAGCGTATTACTGACTTTGGAGCATTCATTGAAATTCTTCCGGGTGTAGACGGACTGCTACACATTTCGCAAATTGCTGCTGAAGGACGTGTTAATCAGGTGACTGATGTGATGCGTGAAGGTGAGGAAGTGCAAGTGAAGGTCGTGGAAATTGACCGTCAGGGACGTGTGCGTCTTTCCCAGAAAGAAATGAATTAAAAATGAAGGGCCGCTCTTGGCCAAATACTACGTTGCGGGAACTTTTTCAAATTTCATGTATTTTAATACATTGGAAATTTGGAAAAATTCCCGCGCCTCGTCTTTGACTCAAAACCGGCCCTTCATTTCTATGAATGCAGATGGTCCCAGGGTCTAAATTTTTTTATTTACGCATAGATCTATGGTCTTTTAATATTTACCTCAACAAATCAATTAGTTAATAACCTTGTTCCAATTTGCGGGCATTTGTTCGCATAAATCCTAACATAAAATTAATTGTTACTAGACCTTCGAAAGCTTGACACGGGGGGGGGGTAGGTAATTTAAGAAGTAGCGCATAGAAGTTACGAGGTGCGATTGCCTGCCAGTGCAGCTTGTAGCAAGTATGATTATGCAAGGGGGAGTATGTATGAGGAAAGTCCTTTCAACTGCTTTGATATTTCCGCTTTTTCTATTGATCTTAGTGGCGTTAAATCCGCAAATCGCCTTTGCACAGAATCCAGACATCTTGTTTGAGCTTTCGGGGAGTGCAAGTTCAAGTCCACCACCAGCATCTAATCCACTAACGCAGTCAGCTGATGATGCGTTTAGTTTTTCTGTGACGAGTCCACAAAGCCGTTCGAGTTTTTCGGGGAGTGCCTCGCTGGGGCACTTTGAAGGAAGCTATGATTCTGGAGTTTCGAACCATCCGACAGACATACAGTCAGATTCTGCCGGAAGCTGGATCTATGTTTATATCAAATATGGCTCAGGTGTGGAGTATAAGGCAACACGACGTGACGTTGGTAGTTTAAGCGTGTCTCGCTCAGATACAAGTAGCACCTATGTGGGTTCTTCGTGGAGTAATAAAATTGCGCAATCCTATGGTGGGATAGGCACTATTAATACAACTGTGAATGAGACCTATACTGCGGAAGGGGCAGTTTCTGGTGGAGGTGGTCTATATACTTTTGCTGCATATCCAGGTGACTATTATGCGCGGATTACGTTAGGGACGAGTGCTGCCGCGAACAAGGGTTCGGGTTGGACTCAAGTGGACCCAGTAACTGCCACAGCAACAGCTGACGGCACCGTGGATATGACGATTGATGTTGCGCGGTTTCCTGCCAGGAAGTTGACCCCGGGTCATCCACCGGGAAGTGACACGCAACCGACTGCTTGTGCGTCTTGTCCCTATGGGTTTGGTAATAGTACTGATGAATTTGTTTCTCAGTCAGAGACAAATATAATTTCTGGCAATCAAACGGTTACGATTTATAGCAGCACTCAAACCGGCAAATTCCCAGTTTTAACTAACATTACCCTAAACTCTCAACCTCGAGAAACGAGTCGTCCGATGGGTAATGCAACCTTTAGTTGGGACATGCATGTTGTTCCCAGTATTTCTGTTCCCGGGGATACGAAGGTTCATAGGATTTTAGTAGATGGAGATGGTAGTTGGTATGATACGGGACGTTCAAATCAAGCTCCTACAATGCCAGCAGGGGTCTATTCATCTCTTGCGACAATTAGCGGAGGATATCGACTATCTAACGCAGGACCTCCAGGGGATCTTAAGAAGTCAGGGAATTTTACCTATGATTTTGATTCCAGTGGAAAGCTAACTCAAATCAAAGACCCTGAAGGAAACACGCAAACTATTGCATACAGTTCGGGTTCGATAATTTTAACTGATACCAACACAGGAAGAACGGTTAATGCGACTCTTTCAGGGGGATTAATCTCGAGTATTAGTTACAACGGGGAGTTAACGCAGTACTTAACTTATAGTTCTGGAAAGCTTGCCTCAGTGCGGATGGAAAAGCCAACTGGCACGGTGCTTCGTAGGTACGACTTTACCTACGATGGTTCAGGAAGGCTATCAACGTTTACTCAAGATAATGACTCAAACAGTACTCAGACGTTTAGCTATACCATGACAGCGGGGAACATTCCCTTGGCAAACTGGAGCACCAATGAAGCAAGCTCAAATATTACCTATGACGTTTCTTCGTATAGAAATGGCATGGGAAGAGTTAAGGTTGGGAATGATAAAGGTGGTTATGTTCTTTACGATTACGATTCAAAGTTCCGTGTGGATAGAGTTACCCTTCCAACTCATAACGGGGGCACTGCAAACGTTGTCTATGACTATGTTTACGACTCTAACTACAACTTAACTCAAGCAAGTGGTGGTGGAACAACTCTAACGTTTGCCTACAATGCTAAGGGTAATCTTACCCAAGTTACCGATAGTTCGGGTGCCTATGAGGCGATTACCTATCAGGCAAATAACATTAATCCCTTAACATATGCTGATAATATTGGGACCTATGCAACGCTTACTTATGGGACGGGAAGTGGAGCAAATCTTGTTGCGACCTTAACTGACGGATTAAGCCATACGTGGAATTACACTTATAATGGCATCGGTCAGCCTACGGTTATTACGCAACCGACAAGCTCTCCGGAGTCTGCGACAAACCTTGCATACTATGGTGCTGGTTCTAAGTATCGTCTTTTAAATACAGTTACTGATGGTGGTTCAAACGTAACATCAGTTGATGATTATACGCTTTTAGGAACAGGCACCGAGATTACAACAACTGCCAATAGTATGACGAGTACGACGGAGTTTAGCTATGATGGCTTGCAGCGTGTAACCCAGGTTACGAATCCAGATGCTACAACTGTACAAGCTTCTTATACGGGGAGAAAGCTTGATTCTGTAGAAGATGAAGCTGGGACGCAGACTGATTTTACTTGGTCAGCCGTGACTGGGGCACTTGAGGCGATAGCGGGGCCGTCTTCCTGGGGGCTTAACTGGGAGTATGACGGGGATAGGGATTTAACAGAGTTTAGTGATGCCAGGAGTAAGGTGACTGACTACCAGTATGGTCTTGCCGCAGAGCTTAAGAAGGTAGTTTATCCGGATAGTAGTCAGATTGAGTATAAGTATGACAATCAGGGGAGATTAAACCGGGTTATTAATGCGCGTGCCCAGGAGACGGAGCTAAGTTTTGACAGTGGCAGTCGATTAAGTGGCGTAGACTTTGACCCATCGGCTGAAGGGGACATTTCGATTACTCGTTACGCTAACGGGACGTTAAATACTTTTACCGATGGCCTTGGCACTACTAGTTATGAGTATTGGGGAGATAGGCTTTTAAAGAAAGTCACCTATGACTACAGTGCTT
>JAEUWB010000008.1 GCA_016786595.1 bacterium
AGCAGAAACACCGTTACGAAGATCTGATTCAGCACGAGCATCAAATGAACGTTTCTTATATGCAGCAAATTGCGGAATCGCAATCGCAGCTAGAATACCAATGATCGCAACAACCACTAGTAATTCAATCAATGTAAAACCTTTTTGGCTTTTCATGTTAGTTAACACTCCTATTCTTTCTTCCTGTTAGTAATGAAACACACTAGGCCCTGTATAATACAAACCCTAGCATGCTCCTAGACAGCAATTTAGATGCCAAGTTTATTGAGTCAGACGCAGAAAACATAATGCTAGTAATATCAGGGGGTTATGGGCAATTTTGTTCTGCTGGTGGTGATAAAAAATGTCAGAAATATGCAGTAAAAATCACCAGGTGACAATTTTTTTACTAGGAAAGGAGGGGGCCTTTTGAGTGCGTCAGTAGCAACTCACTATTTGCGCTAGATAGACTAGATTGAATTCTGAGCGCTATACCCACGGCCATAAGTTAAGGGAAGCAGGTAAGTCCTCGTCATTTCGAGCCCTTCGGCCCACTCAGGATAAACTCCACGAAGTGTAGTCGAGAAATCTCCAAATTCTTCAAGAAATACACTTGGAGATCTCTCCACTTCGCCCTGAGTAAACTCAGGACTTCGGTCGAGATGACGGCCTTATAATCCTTAACTTAATGGCCGTGGCGCTCTACCGGAAAGCGCTAACGCGATGTTATTCAGTTTCTGCCCCTGATGAGGAAACAGTGTAGGTGAAATTAGAGTAACTATATTCTTTAAAATTAGTAAAAATCGGTTGATAGCGCTTCAAGAAGGTTTTGCTGCCAGATAGATCCATGTGTAGGTAAGAGTTTGTTCCTGTAGCAGTTAGAGTGTAAGCGGTAGCAACTGAACCATAAAAATCCCCATTATCACCGCTAATTGTGACGCTAGCATTTGGGGCTATAATATGGCCGGCATAAACTGAATCTGTTTGAACAGTTAGGGCACTTGCTCCCATGTAATGTAGCATGAATCTATAGGGTTGAGCTGTGTTATTGATTCGGGATCCATTGATTGTGTTACCTGTGATTGTTGAAACATAAAGATGCACTTTCTTTCCCGCAGGAGGTGCTATGACAATTGTTCCTCCAGGATCTAGGGTCAAGGTTTGGAAGAAGTAAGATTTATCACTGTTTAGAGTTAATACCCCTCCAGCATTGACCGTTACGGAGGTCCAACACCTTTGGGCGGCCGTGTTCTCTGTTGGAGATAAAGTTGTTGCCCCGCTTACAACAACAGCTGCTTGGTGGGACGAACAGTAGAGATTCCAGTTACTATAACTCGCAAGTGGCTGGAAAAATCGATCGCAATCAGAATGATTTGTGCATTTATAAGCTAGCTGGCTACAAGTTAAGTCTGTACAGGCTCGCCCGGCTGTCCCGCCATCGGGATCGAGCACGCTGCCACCGCCACTATAAATGTTTCCCAAGATAATATTTGCGCTGCCAATTTGCGCTTGTGTATCTTTAGTGCCGACTGTGCATGAACTGGATTTATTCGTAATAGAGTATGCGCCCAAATCGGATTGATAGGAGTCGCAATTGCGGCGTGTAATAAATCCCGCTTTACCATAAAAACCCACGGCATCGTCATACTTTGCTATCCCTCGCATTTGACTGATTAATCTTGTTCCGCCCGCTCCGCCCAGGGAGGCATCGAGCTGCCAGATCGGTTCGTAATCTGTGTGAGGCAGTCCTGTAGCAGTTCCAACCGGGTCACCGTAGTCGCGATAGGTGTCAAGTATCACGGCATCTAAGAGCGTGACGCGAGCGTAGACACTATTAAAATCAATTGCAGATCTGAAAGTTGATGTTGGTGTTGCTGTATCATTATTGGTAGTTTCAGGGGCATTAAGATTCGGCAAAGAGTTACTCCCCATCAAGTCGTCACTTGTCAGCATGGCAGAATTGGTCGTGCCTTGCAGCTTTACTAGAGTAGGGGTGACAGCTGTTGAGGAAACAATTGTGCGTGTTTGTGAGCCGCTTGGGCCATAAGCTCCAGTATCATTACTCCCCACACTAGCAGTAGTGCGCTTAAAAACATTATAGAAATGCCATTTGCTGAAGTAGTAAGCCTGCGCTTCATCATTATATGCATTCGCGAGCCACCAGTAATCGTGAAACCAATCTTTGACCTTAGTAAAAGTATCTTCGACTTTGTAGTAGTTTGCTGCACGCTTTCGCTCTGCATAGAGTGTTCTGGTGAATGACTGAGTTTTTGTTAGAGCTTGTGCAACCATCAGGCCACCGAGGGCAAGTAATAGCGTAGCGATAATCAAAACATAGCCGCTTTCGTTACTTCTCTGAGGGCGTCTGACATGACCTGATGCTTTTAAAATAGTTCGCATATTAACTGCCATAAGGTCTAATAGTTCTTAAGTTTCTAGGAAAGACATATCGAGTAACTTCCGCAGTATATGTATCTCCATTAGAGAGCGGGCGCGGGGAATCAACCGTTACTGTGAAGCGAATCGTCATTAAATCATTGGCTAATTTTGCGGCTGTCAGGGGCAGGGCGATTTCTGCACCGACTTCATCTGTAGGGCCAACCGTTTTATCGTAATATTTTATCTCCAGTGAACTATTTGGTGCCAAGACAACTGTCGCTGTGTCACGGAAACTTGCTTTGGAAACACTTCTGGTGATCCCTAAAGTTGGATTACTGCCGTCGTAGACAATATCCTGGACAGGGTCAATTGTGCTACCGATCGGAAAAATTTGTGCAGGGGAGGTTTTTCTCACCATTGAGCTACGCTTTAAGGTTAATTGGCCGATTACGCCACCAACGATATCTTCAATCTGTGCGTACATGCCATTCTCTGGATAGTCTGAACCACTGAGTTTGCTCGAAAGATAAACATACTCACCGATGAAAAACTGACTACTATCAGCTACTGTCACGATGTTTGGAACTGGACAGAGAGCACACATCAGGATTGGAGCATAGAGTACTTTGAGAAATGATCCCTTACCTGTAACGTTACGCCGAAAAGTTATTTTACTCGCATCGGATGAAGTGTAGCCACCGCCAGCTGTCACAATAATCGGCTCTGGAACGTTACCTAAATCTCCATCTCCAATTGCAAAATAATCTTGTCCCAAAGGCATTCCAGCGCCTGCGCCACGAAGCTCGTAAACCATTAATTCAGCAATGCTTCTTGCTGTTTCCTCGGTTTCGATCACGGTTCTGTTGTCACGCACGCGCCTACCTGTATCGATGAAGCTTGCCAGCGTTCCACCGACAATAATCCCGCCGATCATTAGCGTAACAAGTAAATCAAGCAGTGATTGCCCAGAGTGATTTAAATCCAGTGATTTGCTATGCTTAAAAAACATCTATGTTACTTATTGTCCGACCCAGGGAATAGTAAACGTGTCTCTAGTCATAACATGCGTGGTCGAACCGGCCTCTCTGGCAGTGACTCGTATTACAGTTCGCGGATAGGGGTCACTAGAGGCATCAAAAATTTCGGGGCTCCAGACTACATCGTACTGCCTAGTGCCGACCGTCTCTTCAGACTCTTGTTCCATGCCAATATAGTCAGCGACGTCATAATACCAGCCATTAATGGCGGATGTTTGTTCGATTTTGTTGGTGAGAATCTGGTAGAGGATGTGAGAGCGGAGCTCTCGTTCTGATTGCGCAAACGAGGTGACAACGCTTTTTGTAAGCGTCATTGCCGTTACTGAAAGAATTGTAACTGACACTAAAGCTTCAACGACAGATAAGCCACGCTGATTTTTAAATGCACTTTTCATAATTAAATTAAAGAAAGTATTTATTCTTTTTTACCCCCTCCCTTAATAATGCCTGTCGAGGTTGTAGAGGTGCTGGAGCTCGAAGAAGAGCTGGAAGAACTGCTGCTGGAGCTCGAAGAGCTTGAGCTTGAAGGTATAGGCACCGCTTCCTCCTCGCCTTCAACTTCTCCGCTTGAAGTAGTACCGCTTGTGCTTGTTGTACCAGAAGTTGATCCACTTGTCGAAGTTGAACCGCTGGAAGTACTGCCAGATGTCGAAGTTGAGCCACTTGAAGTGCTGCCAGAGGAACTGGCATTGCCACTAGTGCTTGAACTTCCAGCCGCTGCTCCATATTGCATTTGTCCCGTAGGGTAAATCGTATAATCGCCATATTTAGTAGCGCTGGCGATGCGGTAGTCAGAGCCAAAACCAGAATAAACTGAAAGTACTTTGGAGGTTATACCCATTGGCACTGTAGAGTAAGTAGTTGTTCCAATTCCTACAGCAGAGATAATTGCATCCCCGCCTGCAGGAGTCACAAGGAATCCACGAGTATCAAATACTAGCTGTAAGGGGGTAGGGTTATCGGTTGTTTCTGTATTTGAACATTCTGAATTGTCAGGTAGGCAATATGGGCCAGAGCTATAGCTTGATACTCCCGCGATTGGCTCAACAACAGCTAAGGTTCCTTTAGGGAGATGGCGTACCGCAACGATTTCGTTGATTTGAGCAGGAACACTGAACGCGCCATTCATGAGGCCAATATAATAGCGCTTACCTGACCATGCAAATTGCATCACTCCAATCGCACCACGTTCTGTGGCAAGTTGTCTTGTTAGTGCAATATCAGACTGGAGCTGTGAGATTGCTGCATAGCGCGCAAAGGATAGTCGCATTTCTGGATATTTTTGTATTGCAATGGTGCTGATTACCATCACAATTAAAAGTGTAATTACCAGTTCTAAAATAGTAAACGCAGACGCATTTAAGGCGTTACGTCTAATACGCTGAATATCGCTACACATAGAATGACCTCACACCAATAGAATGTCGACGCAAATAGTAATTAAGATTAGATATTGGAACGCAGGTTTTCATAACTACTTAACCCAGCTCTTGGAAACTTGTAGACCTAACTACTAGTTTCACTGATCTTCTAGTTCAGAAGCAAGCCCATATTTCTTAAGCCTGTAGCGCAGCGACCTAAAATTTAAGCCCAAAAGCTCTGCTGCATGCTTTTTAATGCCGCCAGTTTGGTCTAACGCTTGCTTAAGTAGCGCCTGCTCGATCTTGGCAAGCTCGGCCTCAAGATCAAGAGGCAACGTAAGTAACTCAGATTCCAAAGCATTTTCTTTGCCCGCTAGAGCGACATTTAAGTCTGGAGGTAAGTGCTCGGGGAGTATTGCGTCTCCTCCAAACACTAGCGCCCGCTCGATAATATTTTCTAACTCTCTGATATTTCCTGGGAAACCATGGCGCATTAGTAGTTCTAAGGCTTTTGGTGAGATTTGCACCCGGGAACCATGTCCTGAACGGTGATGACGGTGGATAAAGTGGGTGACTAACGCTGGAATGTCTTCTTTACGCTCACGTAGCGCGGGAATCATAATTTCTACAACATTGAGGCGATAAAACAAATCTTCACGGAATTTGTTCTCAGCTATAGCTTTTCTCAAGTCTTTATTGGTTGCAGCAATAATGCGCACATCGATTGCAATATCATTTAAACCGCCAACTGGTCTGACCTTACGTTCTTGTAATACACGTAACAACTTGGTTTGCATCGACATTGGGAGTTCGCCGATTTCGTCTAAAAATACGGTTCCGCCTTCGGCTTGCCTAAGTAGGCCAATGCTGTCGTTAATTGCTCCTGTGAAGGAGCCTTTTTTGTGCCCAAAAAGTTCGCTCTCTAATAAGTTCTCAGGCATGGCTCCACAGTTAATGGCAACAAATGGCTTGCGCCCACGTTCACTGCAAGTATGAATCGTTCGTGCAACTACTTCTTTGCCGGTTCCGCTTTCGCCTGTGACTAGCGCTGAGGCATCAGATGTAGCTACGCGTTGGACTAATTCTAGTACGGATTTCATTTGTGAACTTTCAGCTACCAAGGCTGGAACCGCATCTTCGAGAGCCTTGACATCCATATGCGAAGCTTCAGCAATTAGGCGAGTAACTTTTTCATGTAATGAAAGTTGACGCGCCATGTTCCTAAGCTCGCTGACGTCGCGTAGTAGAATTGTCGACCCAATTTCTTCGCCTTTGGGACTCGTTAGTGGCTTGGTTTCAAAATAAATGAATTTCTCTTCTGCGCTAGGGTCAGCGCTGATTGAGAATTCGCCAACTTCTTTTAGATCGCCAGTTTCGCTTTTTAAATTTGCGTTACTGAGTTCAGTGAAAACAGTGTTTAAGTTTGCGCCGACAAGTTCACTGCGAGTGTCGTCAGAAATTCCCAGGACTGCCGCCGCCGCGCGGTTAATATTGGTAATCATTTCTGTGAGATCGACCGTAATCATGCCATCCGGAAGATCGTTAAAGAGTTGTTCCTTTTTCCAACTCAATTCTTGCGCAAGTTCGCGGTGCTCTTCAGCCTCAGTTTCTGCAGAGTCGGCGCGTTTGGAGAGAAATGTTGCTCCGCAACCAACTACGACGAGGCCAGTATAGACCGTTAAAAAGTGTAAAACAGAAGGTTGAATTAAATTGCCCGAGATAATACCAGCGGCAATCAGACCATAACATATGCCCGACAAGGATGCCGCAAGTAGTGCACCTGTATATGATAGTGCATACGCGCCGCCAAAGACTGAGAGTAGGTATAAGAAAAATAGCGGACTAATTGCGCCGCCAGTATAGCTGATGGCAACTGTGGAAAGTGCTACATCTAGGGAAATTTGCATTAAAGCAACAGGAACTAAATTCTGTGCTAAGCGAACGACAATCGCATTTGCTAGTGATACAAAATAGATCAAAGCAATCAGTCGGAAACTTGCATCAGAGACATGCGCGACTCCTTCTTCGCTGGTGAACGACCAAGAGGTGGCACTTAATAAGAGCGATAAGACTGTCACTCGCACAAGCAGCATTGTTTGTAAGTGCTGAAATAGTTCAGACTTAAAACGTAGCCCAAGTGGCTCGAGAAATATTGCTCTTAGAGTGCGCATTAGACCACTGAACCCATTTTAAAGATTGGTAGATACATCGCGATTACGAGTCCGCCGACTAAGGTTCCAAGTACGAGGATCATGATCGGCTCGATTAATTGTTTCAAGGCTGCTACAGCATTATCGACTTCATCTTCATAGAAGTCGGCAATTTTCTTAAGCATCGCATCAAGTGCACCGGTTTGTTCTCCTACCGTAATCATTTGCACCGTCATTGCCGGGAAAATTTTGGATGAGGCAAGCGGTTCAGCCATAGGTCGACCTTCACTAATCGCAAGACGCACGTTCATGATTTCTTTTTCCACGACCTTGTGCCCAGCTGTTCGCGCGCAAATCTGCAATCCTGATAGAATGGGAACACCAGAGCTAATCATCGTTCCAAGTGTGCGTGTAAAGCGTGCCACTGCGACTTTGCGAATTAACTCACCGAAGACTGGAAGCTTGAGATAGATTGGGTGTAAAACTTCTTTGCCGCGATCAGATTTAGCAAAGCGCTTAAACATAAAAAGGAATAAAAATAAACTACCAAAAATCGCAGGGATGTTATTCACGAATAGATTTGATAGGGCGATTACGAAACGCGTTGGCGCTGGTAATGTTCCACCAAAGTCAGCAAATACTTCAGCAAATGTCGGAATTACGAAAATCATCAAGACTGAAGTTACGACGCCAGCAGCGGCGACAACCACTGCGGGATAAATCATCGCGCTCTTTACGCTACGGCGAAGCTTATCGGCTTTTTCGAGATATTCAGCGAGACGCTCGAGAATAATATCCAAGATACCACCAGTTTCTCCGGCTGCAACCATGTTGGTGAAAAGTTCGTCAAAAGCCTTAGGGTGTCGACGCATGCCATCGGCAAGTGAACCACCTTCTTGAACGAAGTCTCGAATATCAAGCAGGATTTTTTTCATTAATGGGTTTTCATGTTGTTTCCCTAATGAATCTAAACCTTGCACCAGCGGTAAGCCCGCATCAATCATCGTTGCAAATTGGCGCGTGAAAATCGCAATGTCACGTACTTTTGCTTTTGGACCAAAGCCAGGAACCTTGATTTCTTTCTGTAATCCGCCCCCTTTGGGCATGATCTTTTTTGCATTGGGATTAATTTGCTGTGCGCGTAGTGCGTTAAAGACAGCCTGAGAATTAATGGCCTCCATTTCGCCCTTAACTCGCTTGCCCGCCGCAGTTGTGCCTTCCCATATAAAGACTGGCATATATTAATCTCCTTAAAATTAGTTATCAGCTACTGTTACGCGTAAGACTTCTTCAATCGTAGTTACGCCAAGTTTTAGAAAATTCAATCCAGAACGTCGTAGTGTCATCATTCCACCACGAATCGCTTCACGTTTAATTTCTGCGGCAGAGGCTCCGTTGAGAACGAATTCCTTGAGTTCTTCAGTCATGGCCATACATTCATAAAGCGCTACGCGACCTTTATAGCCAGTGCCGCTACACTTTTGACAGCCTGAGCCATGCATTACTTTGAAAGTGTCAATTTCAGCAGGAGTCAAGCCAACTCCCAGCAGGACTTCCGGCTTTACTTCCATTTCCTGTTTGCAACCTTCGCAAACGCGACGTGCAAGACGCTGCGCCACCACAATATTAATCGATGAAGCAACAAGGAATGGTTCAACACCCATGTTGAGTAAGCGGTTAATTGTTGCTGGGGCATCGTTAGTGTGCAGAGTTGAGAGCACTAAGTGTCCAGTTAACGAAGCTTTAATGGCAATTTCTGCAGTTTCATAGTCTCGAATTTCACCGACCATGATAATATCTGGATCCTGACGTAGGAAAGAACGCAGTGCCGCTGCAAAGTTTAATCCAATATCGTCGTGCATTTGCACTTGGTTAATACCTAGTAAGTTAAACTCTACCGGGTCTTCAGCTG
>JAEUWB010000009.1 GCA_016786595.1 bacterium
GTTGTTGTCACGTTGCTTTCATGCGTAAATAAGACTAAGCATGTCGATATAGAGAAAGATCAAGTATTGACAGCACGTTTGGACCCAGTTTCGGATTTAGAAGTAGAAGAATATATTCGAAAGTGGAAAAATGGAGACAAAGCAGGCGCTAGATGGATCACAGAGTATTACTTTAAAGTCTTAAATGACAGAATAAAATGTTACGAATGGCTTATAGAGTGCTCGAATAAAGCTGTAAAATCTTGTCAAGAAAAACTGAAGACAGAATTTCCAAAAGAATATATTAATTGGCGAAAAGAATATTTAAATACTAACTAACTCAAATCTCAAATCTCAAATCTCAAATCTCAAATCTCAAAAATTTCAAATTTCAAATTGGTACGGGAGTACTTTCCCAAACAAATCAGCAAAATCGCAAGCAGCAATAAAACTAAAATATTTAAGACTGCACGCAACAAATAGATGAATCTGGACGATAATGTAGTTGGAGGTGTAATCTCGAAGCTTGGGCAGGGCCGTGGAAAGTAACCCCGTACCAAAAGTAAAAATGAATTGGGGAAAATTATTCCTAACAAAAAAAAGCGTGGAAAGTGGGAGGTGTCATTCTGATGGCATTGAAATTTTTATTTGTATTATTTTTAATTTTTCTTGTTGGTTGTAGTATTGAGCATAAAGCTCTGAATCCAGATATTCATAGTGAAGACGATACTAAAATAACTGCACCTTTGGGTCCTCTAACCGATGATGAACTCAAAGAATATATCTATGCATGGAAGCGCGGGGATATAAAAGCTGCAGCGATGATAGGAAACCATTACACGTACGGACTATGCGCTGTAGCTCAAGGGTTGGAATGGTATGATAAAGGACGTTCATCTGGAGATTCTGACAGCGCAAGGCTATACGAGTTATGGAGCAGAGAGGGAATAATCAATGACAGTTCTTGGTGTAATGCTTTGAGAGAGTATGTTGGTCGAGATAATTCTAAAGGCATAGTTTTTGTAAAAGATCCAAGCACAGGCGAACTGATAATCAAGCATAGAAATAAATGACACGGAAAGCTATCTAACTATCAGCAAACAACTGATCTGTTCCCCAAAATTTCCAACTGGAACAGGCTCACGGCCATTAAGATAAGGATTTTTTAGTCATCGTGAGCGTGTCCAGCAAGAGCAAGTCGAAAGATCCCCAACTGCATTTACTGGAGAAATTTGGAGATTTCTTGACTGCACTTCGTTTCGCTTGAAATGATGAGTACTTACCTGCTTTCCTTAACTTAATGGCCGTGACCCAGTACCAGAAGTTAAGAGACGTTTAAGAAGTTTTATATCTTTTCAGGGGGAGTTCCTTTTGAGGAGATTACAAGTGCAGGGGTAGTACAACAAGTAAACACCTGGGGAGCTGATGGCTTAGCGTTTATAAATCAAGGTACGAATACTTATTTCTACCACTATGGTCCGCAAGGGGAGACAAGGAGGGTTACGAATCAATCTGGGGCTGTAGTAGCTAGTTATAACTATACAGCTTTCGGTGACCAGGTTGCTTCAACTGGTGCAATTGCAAATCCTTATCGTTATGGTGGAAAGTATGGGTACTACCATGAGCCGCGATTAAACCTTCAACTGGCAACTTTTAGGTGGTTTGCGCCTAAGCTTGGAAGGTGGGTGAGTAGGGACCCGATTGGCTATGAGGGTGGAGAGAATTTGTATGGGTATGTGGGGAATAATCCCGTTCATTATATCGACCCGAGTGGCTTACTGGATTTAAATTTACATGATCCAAATTCTAGAGCTTTCGATTATTGGAATAATATTGATTATCCTGATCTCGATCTGGAACTATCAATCGGCGGTCATGGCAATAGTGATAAAATGGCAGATGATCGGCTGGGGGTGAAGCGTCGTCAAATTCTAGATGCTCAAGCCCTATTCGATATTATTCAGTATAATAAGCAGCTACTTATAAAATTACGAAAATCTAGGATAATCAAATTTTACTCATGTGAAGTCGGCAAAAAATTCATAGATGACTTTAGCGAAATTTTAAGAAAGCATGGCTACGATCAGTTAGTTATAGGCCCTGAAAAATTGATAAATGTGAAGAAAAATGGAGATTCAGGCATTTATGGCAAAAGTTTTGATGATTCCTCAATAACTCTTCGTGATCCGAATTTAAACATAGATTTTGACAACCCTGGAATTTGGATCCCTTCTCTAAAATAAGGAAATATTATCGCATGAAAACATATAAATTAAAGTATTTCCTAATATATTTAATATTTTATATACTCGTAGCATGCAGTCATCAAATTATAGTTACGGATGAAACTACAAGGGCAAAATTTGATGTGGAAAGAGGCAGCGTCCCATATCTTGCCCCTTTTTCGCCGAATGATTTTGAAGATTTCAAGGTTAAATGGCAAAATGGGGATCAAACCGTTGCTCGATGGATTACAGATTATCACATTACGAATACCAAAGATAAAAAAGAAATTCTCAACTGGCTTATCGAGTGCTCAAATAAAGCTGTAAAATCTTGTCAAGAAAAACTGAAAACAGAATTTCCAAAAGAATATATTAATTGGCGAAAAAAATATTTAAATACTAACTAACTCAAATCTCAAATTGGTGTGGGGTTACTTTCCCAAGCAATTACGCAAAACCGCAAGCAACAATAAAAACTAAAATATTTCAAGCTACACGCAAAGAATAGATAAGTCTGGAGGATAAAGTAGTTGGAGGTGCAATTTTGGGGTCTGAAAAGAATGCTAGAAAGTAACCCCGTACCAGATGTAAAATGAACGTAAGCAAAATAAAAGAAGCAGTCTGTGCAAAACCTACTTCAAAAACATTATCTAGCACTTTACTCGTGCACGCGAACTAGATAACTTTTATCGACTCGCCACTCAAATCTTTCCAGTAATGGTCACGGGAAATAACTATTGCTGTGCCGAGCACTTTTGTAATGTGCCCATCTAAAAAATTTGTAACTCTGCGGTCAGTCGAGAATACATTGAAAATCAGCTGAGTTAGTGGCGAATTCTCAAGCAGTGCACCACCTCCTGGATAGCGCACCATTAAGTCGTAACTAAATCTACCTGCTCTGACATGCTGAGAGATATGATAGATCTTCGCTTCATCGTCAGTGCCCTTCTTGCGTCCGTTGTTTAATTCCTGGAAGTTATTGCGCGGGTCATTTAAAAATTTTTCCAATGTCCCCAGCAAAACAGTCACCAGTTCATCACGGGCCTCTTCAAGCGAACGCCCATTCAGAAAACGATAAGAGACGCCCTCAACATTGCCGCACTTTTTGAAGATGAGTTTGATTTCGATCGTATGACGTCCAGGATTATAATAGCCTGGCCTGCGACTTGAGATCGCAATAATTAGACGTTTTTTTGCCATGCTTGCCTCCGTGAGTAGCTTTTTCAAGTTGGCTTCAAAAAACTACTCACGGAGGTGCTAAAACATTAATACAGACTGCTCTACTAAAAGCACTGTGCTGCTAATAGTAAAGCGCGTGGAGATATCTACCCATGCAAGAAGTTCACTAAAAATAACAACTATTGTAAATTGACAATTTTGTTACTAATAGAATTCTAATAATTGACTTTTTGACAGATGTCAGCTGGAGCGCATGTATATCGGAAGGCGAGGATGAGGGGGAGGCATGACATCTTTTAAAGGGGATGTGTAGCTACAAGAATTCGGAATTGAAAAAATCAGACCTCGCAATTCCAGATTACAGCAGACTTAAGATTGTAAATCCCGTCATCTTTATCCCGCGCATGGCCACACACAATCTGACAAGTTGCCTCAAGGCTACTGGCCCGATCCTCAAGTGCCACATAATATTGTGGGCTGCAGTCGCCAGGGCAATCCTGCATTAATTTCTCTCCATCGGTACCCTTGCCTTGTGAAAAATCACCAAACCAAGAGCAGAGCTGGTCGATGTTATTAAATTTTTTAGTGTAAGTATCAGGATTTTTCTGTGTAGCTACAAGCTTATTCGAGCAAAAATGCTTTTCTTGATATTCGCTAAGGAATTTTCTCGGTACAGAACTAAATGACATTTTCACATTACGTAGCTGCGGACACGTTTTTGGACAAAGATCACCAGACTGCTTTAAGGCAAGCATTTTTTCATAGGTCTGATTGAGTAAAGTCTTAGTTTTTACCGATAAACTCTCTGCGGAACCAAAAAGATTCTTCCGAATACTTGCATCTCCTTGCTCGCTCACTACACTAACGAGGTTCGCGCCGCATTTAGCTGCAAAGGGCTCTGCAAAGACAAATCCCCTGGTTATGAAGAATGAAAAAATTAATGAAATAATGAAATTTTTATGCATAGAGCAGATTCGATAGCACTTTTTTGACAGCTTGAACATAGTTGACCACTGCAATTAGTTGAATTTATTGAATATTTTTCGCAGAGAAAATACTTAAAATTAACCTTCTTTCTGCTAGGATTGTGCATCAAAATAAGAGTTAGCATATGGCCGATTCAGGTTCTAAAATTACAGCTGTTTTATCCGAAGCCCAGGGTATCATTGATGCCGCAGAAAAGCGCGCCCAAGAAATTACCCTACGCGCTGAAAATGTAGTTAAAGAAGCACAAGTAAAAGGCTACCAAGAAGGTTTTAACTCTGGACGTGAAGAAGCGTTAAAACTTTCAATTCGCTTACTTGAAGAGTCTGGTGCAGTTGGTGATGCACTTGCTAAAAAAGCCGCAAACCTAGCACTACTAATTGCAAAAAAAATTATTGGCGACCAAGCAAAAATTGACCCCCAAGTGGTTCAAGACTTAGCGGTTAAGACCTTACGCGAGGCTGTGACTGATTCAGCGGCACAAATTATCGTGCATCCCGAAGATCAAAAGTCGATTGAAGCGATTTCAAATATTCTCAAAAGAATTTCAGGCGGAAGTCCCGTAGCGATTCTAACAGATCAGTCGATTACTCGTGGTGGTTGTGTTGTGCGCACTTCTTTTGGCGAAGTTGATGCACAAATTGAAACATTAATTCAGAATTTGGCTCACCGGTTTGAATTTCAATCATGAAGCACGAAAAGCCTCAACACTTACAAGTTGTCCGCAATGAACCAAAATCGAAAACCGTAAGCGATCTGAATATCCCTGAAGTGTCTTTAGAACGATTTGAAAAGACTCTCGAAGATTTGAGTGCTCCACCGGTTGCAATTCGCGGACGTGTTAAAGAAATTACAGGACTTTTGATTCGCGCCAAGTTACCCAACGCTCATATTGGGGAACTCTGCACGATCGAACCTCCCGGCAGAAAGCCAGTGCAAGCCCAAGTTGTTGGGTTTGATGATGAAGATGTTTTCTTGAGCCCATTTGATACGCTTGAACAAGTTGGCCCCAAAACTCCTGTGACTCTAACAGGGGAGACACTAGCAGTTAAAGTCGGCGACAAGCTACTTGGCCGAGTGATTAATTCCCTTGGACAAGCAATCGATGAACTTGGTGAACTAAAGCTTGAGACTAGTTATCCAGTTAAGCACAGTGCTCCACGACCATTGGAGCGTCGTCGAATTTCAAAAATGCTTCCTCTCGGGGTTCGAGTAATAGATGCGCTATTACCAGTTGGTGAAGGTCAACGCTTAGGGGTTTTTTCTACGGCTGGCGTCGGTAAATCAAGTTTACTTGGAATGATTGCGCGTAATAATACCGCAGATGTTAATGTCGTTGCCTTAATTGGCGAACGTGGGCGCGAAGTGCGCGATTTTCTTGAAGACACTCTTGGTCCAGAAGGGCGTAAAAAAACTGTGGTTGTTGTCTCGACCAGTGATGATTCACCGATGCGTCGCATCCTTGCTGCTTATACTGCCACTGCAATTGCGGAATATTTCCGGGACCAAGGTAAGCGCGTAATGCTTTTGATGGATTCGGTGACCCGCTTCGCTCGAGCTTTACGAGAAATTGCTTTGAGCGTCGGAGAGTCTCCCGCTCGTCAAGGATATCCACCGTCTGTATTTGCTGCGCTCCCAGAACTTTTTGAGCGCGCTGGGAATTCCGATCGCGGAAGTATCACAGCCTTTTATACTGTGCTACTTGCGACCGAACAAATGGAGGATGCGCTGGGAGAAGAAATTCGTGCCTTACTTGATGGGCATTTATACCTCAGTTCGCGTTTGAGCCAACTCCAGCAATACCCAGCGGTAGACGTATTACAAAGTAATTCACGCGTGATCTCGATGATTGCAGCTGCAGAACATGTTGATGTGGCTGAAAAAATTCGTAAATTAATTGCAATTTATGAGGAGCACCGTGATTTGATCTCAATTGGAGCGTATAAATTCGGTAGTGACCCAGCGATTGATGAATCAATTAAAAAGCGCGAAACGATTATTAAGTTCCTGAGCCAGCGCCGCGAAGAGCGTTCAGAATTAATTGAAACTCTTGCTAGTGCAAGAGCCTTGGTTTCAATTTAGGGAAGCTCTGATTAAGTCCGATCTTGCCAATTTCTTCTGCCTACGCGGCTTATCCGACTGCGGCGGACAAGTCGTCACGGGAGATTTCTGCGATGCTCGTTTATTACAATAAAGTGCGCTTCTTGCCCTGTAAAATATATTAGGGCCCGTTCCTCGATCTTGGCTGAACCTCGAACTTAATCAGAGCTTCCTTAGTTTCAAGTCCGTACAAAATCTCTATTTGATTGTTGTTCAGCGACAGAAATGATACGTATTTCTGCAGTGGAAATTTGAGCATTGTGTATTTTAGTTCTCGTTTAATACGGCGTGGAGCAATTAGTAGTGGGGTATTACTTTTTACCTTGCTGCTATGCTTCTTTTGTTTCGCCTTGTATCTCTCCAGAACTGAAAAATCATTTCCTGATTTACCCGCTCGACCTTTTGTCGGAGCACTCTCGGGTTTTGGTAGTACTCCAGTAACTTTATATGTTGAGGCAATTCAAGACTCAGACTTATACCTAGTAGTGCTTTTTACTGATAATTTTACGCCACAATTAATATCACGGAATAAGCCAAGTAGCGCCGCTCAAAGTAAACTTAGGGGTTTGCCTTTAGTCATTTCACACCAGGGCATGAACTATATTTTAACTGGCACTCGAACCGAGCAAGGTTATGCCGGAGAATGGCAGGCAAGTGCCGGCAAGCGGGGACGCTGGGAAATTCGCCCGCAAAATCCAGTTACAATTAGTAATGAGCGCAGCAACTCAGTGGGCGACCCGAAATTTACTGAGCTTTTAAGCTTGCTCAGCCAGCTTGAAACACTCAGGCTAACGCTAAATGCACAGCAACAACGCTACCAGAATTTAGTCGATCAAGCGGCGCGTTTACGTAATTTCCTCGAACGAGAATCTTTACTGAAAACTCGAGCAGAAGAAAAACAGAAAGAAATGTCTGCGCAATATTTAAGTGCGAGCAAGCTCCAAGAGCAGCTGCAGGCACAAGTCAAGCTGCTGCTCACCGAACTCGATTTGCAGTCAAAAATTAATCGGCGTGGGCAAGGGGTGCGCCTGGCTCGACGCATTGCCGCAAGTGAAAATCGATTTTACCTAGCAAATTGGTCCGTGGAAGATGATTCCGAGGAGCTTTTGCGATCGATTAGCTTTAGTGCAACTCGCGAGTTTGAAAAAAATTTCCTAGAGGCTTCTGCGAAAAAGCAAATCCTAGAACAAATTGAATTTGAAGAAAGAAAGATTCAAGAGTTGCAACTTGCTACTAACCCGGCAACTCCCGCTGATATTACTCCTGAAGTTGAAACGCAAAGTGCCAAGCCAGCAGAGAAAAAAAATCAGTCCTTTTGGAGGACACTATGGGAGTAAGGCAAATTCTCTTAGCGCTTGCTATACTAAGCTGCTCTCTAGCCTTAATGCAGCTAGCTCTTGCCAGTCCCGCACTAGAAGAAGGCCAGCGTGGGCAAAGTTTTGTGATTGATGAACTGATTGCCGTAGATGAACAACCGGAGAATATTTTTCTAATGCTTGCTTCAAGTCCAGGACAGATTCATCACTTTCAAGGGACGGCTGTTGAGAGTTATGACTCAACAGGGAAAGTCGTTAGTGAAGATTATACTGGGAAATCACAGTTCTTTATTGGGTCAAAAGTCAGTACTACGTTATTGCCTGCAAATATCACTGAACTCTGGAGCACGTTTTTTCTAGTTGGGCCGGGCCTTAAACTTGCTGCGACTCCATTACGAAAATACAATTTGCAGCAGTTAAAGTCTGAAGATGCCGATCTGGAATCAGCTAATCGCACGCTTGCTGCTGAGCGTATTAAACTTACTCAATTAAAAGCGCAGATTGAGAATCAAGAGCAAGAGATGCGTAAACTACGCTCTCAGGCTGCGGCGGTCGCAGGCATTGATACTTTAATTGATCTTAAACTGAAACTTACTCAAACTAAGGGTTTTGGCGAGAACGCAGAGCTAGAAATTATCCGGCTAAAAAAGTTAGTTAAGCTTACCCGTGAGCGTAAAGACCCGATTGATATTAACCAACGACTTACTGCATTGAATGATGACTTACTAGAAGCAACACGGGCGACATTGATCCAGGGACGACTACAATCACGACGAAAAAAAGTTGCGAAATTGAGTTATGAAGATAAAGTCAAACTAATTGAAAAGTTGCAGGAATTTGATCTTGAGACACTTAAGCTTAGATTGAGCGAGTTAAGAGCTAAGCGCATGAGTCTGGAAAATCAAACATCTCAAACATCTAATCCACAAGTTCCAAATTCGCCCGTGGAATAACGACTGGATTTGCCCGCCCCTGAAAAAGTACATGTGCAACTCGCACTTCAGCACCTGTTTCAATTCTTAGTGGATCTGCTGGTAAGTCGGTCACAGTGCCAACTAGGCCAAAATATGGAGCGCGAATCGAACGTATTTTGGATCCAAGATCAAGTGCTGTAGAAATTGTCTGTATGCGTTGATTCGCATTGGGAGCTTGTGTTGCGATTAATAATTCAGGCCGCACTGCGCCAGCGCGGACTTGAGTTGTTCCATTGATTGAAGCTGGCTGTCCATTAAATTCAAGTGCCAAGTTTAATACTCTTTGAGCTAAATTAAGTTGCCCAAAGCCTTCCGTGACCATGAAACTTAGTGAAGTATCTTCATTGCCAGTTACTGCTGCAGAAATTTTTAGATTAAAAGCTTTTTCTAGAGTTTGAATGTCAGCTGAGCCTGTAATTATTCCTCGTGCTCCAGCATCACGAGCAAATTCAATCGCGCCGCAGTCAAAACTAGCCCCGCCAACAATAATTTTCCCCGCCAGTGAAGCACTAGATTGCGCTAAGGCTTTAGCAGTTAAGACTGTGGAAGCTGAATCTTTAAGAGCAAGAATTTCTCCAGTCCGCTCACCACCAATCCCAAACACTCCTTGCAGTAACGCGCAATGTGCCTCAATCTCAACAGCTGAGTCATTTTCGATCTGACAAACTCTGCCTGAAATATAAGCTGAAACTGTTACGCGGTCTGCCGGACCACGGACGCCAACATGTCCGTTGGCAGTTGAAATATATTCAATTGTTCCGCTAATTGGTGCTTTGATTAGATCTGAATATAAACCAAACAAACCCGTACGCTGGGCAATAATCTCGCCCTGTTTAACGAAACTCCCGACACTTACAGTTACAAATTGAGCGATTTCAGTCGGGGCAGTTGCGAATTCTTCTGCAACTCTAACAATTACTAGCTCTCCAGGAGTTTCGGCGCTTAATACAGACTGTTCTGCCTCTACTAGATCGCCAACCTTAACTAAGATCTGACCCGGCAGTGGGAGTTCACGTCGGCGTGTAATTGCAGCGGCTCGTGAGATTGATAGTCCTGGCGTATATGCGCTACTCATTTGAACTTCCTCCAAGAGAAATATTTAATGCGCGATGCCAGCCGGCAGTGTTTTTTACTTGCAGTTCGGGGTCAGAACTTTCTACTAGCGGTCTTCCGCGCGCATCAATAATAATGCCGACGCTTCCACCGCTTAAACTAGTTGTAAACGCTTTCGAGCCGTATTTGCCAAATTCTACATTATGGCTGAGCGGTGTAATTTTACAGGATACATTTGTATTGCTTTCAAGTGGGATAACTTTTAGCGTCCCAGTTGTGATTTTTTCCTCCGCACGTCCAGCAATCTCTATGCTAAAAAGTTCCATACTGCGCTGATTTACAAAATTTGGAGAAATTACCGTTCCCAAAGGCACGAGACATTCTTTAATCAGCAGTTCAAATGCTGCCTGAGGATATTCAGTTGCTAGTACGCCAAGGTGTGGCAGCATAAAAATTGAATCGACGGCTAATTCCGTAACGCCAACTGGCAGAAATGCATCAATTAACATCAGTGCAGCGCTTGCACGATTTGGTGCATGGCTGAGCACTCCTCCGGACCCGATGATTAGATCAATTTGGTCAATCGTTAATCCAGAAGGCTGCTGCGTTCCCTGCTTAAAGACATCCCCAATCGTGCGTGCTCGGCGTAACCCCTTTAGACCAGAAGCCAAACGTTGATGTTGCACAAAAGATAATCGTAAGGCTTCACGACAAATCGCCTGCTCCAAGAGTAAGTCTGCAGTCGTTTGCGGAATCGATGTGGGTCGAATCATTTTATTAAGAATAATACTTTCTAACTCATGCTCCTCTGCATTATAGGGCAAATGTCGTCTGATGTTCTTTATGCCCGATTCTTTAAGGACATTCCCCACAGAATAACTCATTCCAAGATTGGCGCTAACTGAGCGGTTAAAATTAATCGTTGGATCGTTACTTGATTCATTAGTGTTGTAGATTGCAGTAAAAACGTCAGTAGTTGCTCCGCCAATATCAACTGCCAGTACACTCTTTTTCAACTTTTCAGCCGTGGTCTGAATCATATTACCAACAGCAGCAGGTGTCGGCAGAATTGGCTTGGGTGTCCAACTTAAAAGTGTTTTATAGCCTGGGGCATGACTCATTACATGATGTAAAAATAAGTCATGTATTGCATCTCGTGCGGGTGCTAATGTTTCCTCTTCAAGCGTGGGCCGTATATTTTTCACGGCATGAAATGCAAACTTATTACCGAGAATTTTCTCCGCGGATTCACGCGCAGATTGATTGCCGGCGTAAATTACTGGCAGCTTTAATGTTTCTCCAAAACGCGGGTGTGGATTTGCTTGTAGTAGCAATTCTGTTAATTCCAGTGGGTGAGTAATGCTGCCACCATCAACTCCACCTGCGATTAAAACAATATCTGGTTTTAAGTGCCGAATTTGATTGATGCGATCTTTATCATCACGCCCATCATCAAAAGCAAGTGTATCCATCACAATTGCGCCTGCCCCTAAAGCAGCTTTTTCTGCAGAAAGTGCACTCATATTTGAGACAGCACCTGCTACAATCATTTGCAATCCACCACCTGCAGAAGAAGTTGATAGGTAAAGGTCGATACCACTGTCACTACTTTTAGCGATAAAAGGTGGGAGTTCGGTGGCAGGTGAGTCATTAAGAATTTTACGCTGAAAGAGTTCTTGGACTTCAAGAAAAGCATTACGTGCCCCAATTGTTACATCTGCCAGTGGTTTTTCTACTGTAGTGGGGGCCTCGCCGCGTGCAGCAACTTTCCAACCATCCGAGGTCTCAGCAAAAAGAATTGCCTTAGTTGTTGTCGAACCACAGTCAGTAACTAGAATTAGTAGATTGCTATGCGACATAGAACTTAGTTAAAAAAAATTGGGATCCACTGATTAATTAAAAATTCCATGCGTTCCACTAACAAGGCCATGCGCGCCATAATTGTCGAACCAAAGAAAGCGCCAAAACAAATCATCATGATTTGTCGGCCGAGCACTGAAATCCCAGATTCAACGCTTCCGGCTTTACGCTTAAAAGTAAAAAAGAAGTATGTTAGGGCTGAAATCAAAGTCAGCATAAAAACCCAGTTACTCAGGACCTGACACTTGAGCATGCTTGTGCACTCACTTGTTGGATAAAGTGGCCTGAATGAGTCGATAATTTGTGGCAGCAGTTCGTTAAATGTTGCTTCAAAAGCTAGCCCACCACCAACGCCGAGACTAAATCCAATCACAAGTTGCGCTAACCACGCATAACGTTGGGAAAGAATGAAATAATATAATGAACCAAAGGCTATCGGAATAAGCAGTAAGAGTCGGGCTGTCGGATATGTTGTTGGCGAAGTCCCATCGGGAAATACTGGTAAATCTAAGCCAAAAAGTGGCTTTAAAACTTCAGGCCAGAGGAAATAACGAATTGAGGCAACTATTCCAATTGCAGTCGCGATGCCAAGAAAAAAATGCTCGAAGCTACGATAAAAAATATTCTCACGATAAAGAAATGAAAAAATTGCAAGTGTGCAAAGACCTGCACAGAAAATTTCCCACCAAGCAATAGTTCCAAATGTAGTGATCAAGCTGATACTCCTTTTGGATTGGGTAGGATTTTTTTAACGATAGTGCTGATGACTCCAAAATTTGCACAAAATATAAAGAAAATAATCACTAAATGAGCGACAGCCAGGCTTGTGTTCACTTTAAGTGCCGTGCCGATTGTGCGCTGTGGATAGCCCTTGTTTAGCAAGTTTTCATACCAAGCTGCTCCAGCGCCACCTTCGAGTAGGCCCACAATTTGTCCAGAGGCCAAATAGTTATGAGCTTCTGGAATAGTAATCGAAGTACAACCATGAACAAAAGGTGGGCGATACTCCGCGCTTTGAAAATACTGAATCCAATTACCAAAAACCCCAACTAATCCTGTAACCTCAACAAGTAGTGCAACGTTTTTAATGCTTTTAACAGCTGCAAAGGCTGGGATATCTTTAAGCGGTGTTCCGCGTTCATCCGCGATCAGCATTTCATGCCAATTTGTCGAGCGCGCTAAACCTTGAAGAAAAACCCCGCCTCCAGGTCGAAAACCTAAATTGACCCAGTCTTTTCCATAGATGTAGTCTTTGCTCGGATCTTCTGCTTTTAGTTTTTTTACAACTGCCTCAGGCACGCTTTTCATGAAAGGTGTGCCGTATGCATAGTTAGTAATTAAGGCAAAAGGAATTTTGCGCCTGAGCAAGTGTTCAATTACAGCTTCTGTTTGTGGCAAGTTTTCAGCAGATGTGCCCGGACCCCAATCCGTGGAAAAGAGCACAATCTGATTCGTATTTTGTGGCAACTTTTCGATTACATCGAAGAGTAAATTTGCTGTCGGAATTTCTGCCGGTGGCACATAGAAATTAACAATAATTGGCAAGGCTACGGCGACTGCTACGGTCAAGTAAATAACTTTCCGATTAATGCGCTCAAGTGTTTCGGCTAAATTAAACTTCATTTCAATCATTTACCATCTTGAAAGGGAGCGCGTTCAAGCGAGAGCCACATCCTTACAGCTAGTGCTAGACCTGCAATTGATGCTCCGAACGAAATTGCACGAAAAGCTGGAGTGCTAATGTTTTTCAATAGCCATAAGCGTAGTTGCGGAAGATCGGAGGAAATATACATCGGTCCGAAGGGAATCTGACCGAGCATCACAATTAGTGCAGCAACCATCATCAAGAATGCTTCACGTGAACGAATTCGAAAGGAACGGTATGCTGCGTTTGCAATGTAGAATGCCAAGAGCGCAAACATTGCTGAACCAAGTGGTGCGAAAAATCCTGTCTGGATAAAATGTGAAATTTTTCTAGGCGTAGAAGCTTCGTAATCCTGATCTGCTTTTGCTTTGGCATTTGTGGTTAAAACGCCAAGTGCTGATTTTAATGCGGAACTCTTAGCTTGAATTTCACTGTCGTTATTAGCTTGATAGGCTTGCCTGAGCGCTTGAAACTCGCTTAAGGCTGCTTGGTGTTGATCGAGCTGAACTAATTCTCGCTCAAGTGCAGCAAGACGATTTGTGACCTGAAGCTTAGTTTGCTGTGCATAAATATGATCGACAAAGTCCGAGAGGATTGCTACTTGTTGCCATTGTTTTAAGGCTTTTTCTGCTTTAACAACATCTGATGCTTCGACAACTAACATTGCGATTAATCCAAAGACCAGCGCACTTGAATATTGCCAGCCCTGTTTAATTCGTAAAATTCTTCCGCCGTGCACAGCAATAATATTGAATAAGCCAAGACCAAT
>JAEUWB010000010.1 GCA_016786595.1 bacterium
CAGTGAGCCACTGCTTAGCACTGACGAGCTGACCGCACTTAGCACGGCATTCGTGTAGGCTAGCTCGCTGGCATCCATCCCGTGCGTGCGATAGTTCGGATAAGTCATCGAACATCCGCACGTGTTCCAGGCTAGCGCTGAACCGATACCGCTCAAGAGCATTAGAGCTACGCTTAAACTAATAATAAAACGACGTAATACGTTAGATTGTACGACTGTCATATGCACTATTTGCACCTCATTTTAGAATAAAACTCATTGATAGTTTGATTTTTGCTTAAAGCTTTTTCTTTTGAATCGTTTTGACTTTCCTCAATGGCCCCTGCCTGAGTCGGTGTTCCAGAGAGCGTATTTCCTGAATTGTATGTCAGTGATGTTGTGATTGATTTATCAGAGATTGCCTGAATACTTCCTGTTGACTCATTTAAGGCTACTTGAAATCCACCTTCGTTAACGACCTTACCCTCAACTTCACGGTAAAATCCAACCACCGGGAGCGGTCCTTCGGCAGTTTTAGTTGTGTGAAATACAAAGAGTCCGGCCATGCCTGGGGCAAGATTTAAAGTATGAATTTGGCCATGTGGGGTAACGGCCATTGCTTCCATGACGCGTCCGGATGAGGTTCTTCCACCGGCTTGTTTAATTTGGATAGTTGATCCAGCTTGAATAGTTTTATCCTCGCTACGGATTACTTCAGAAATTTTTAGGTCGAATAAACTCGCAGGTTGTCCGATTTCGGCTGAAATGTCTTTTGTGTTTTGGACAGCGGCGCGAACAATCAGTGGTTGTTTACAGATTACTGCAAGGCTGCTGTAATCTTCGGTTACGGCATTATTTTCAGCTCGAGCAAAAGGCACGAGACTCAGTACAAATGAGATTGCACAAAAAATTGCTATAATTCGCTTATATTTGTTCATCAGTTTAATGCCTAACTAAAATCTATTTCTAGGCGCTGAATGAACCTTCTTTAAAACCAAAAGAAAAACCGCAGAAAAACCACGCGCAAAAAACATTCAAGACAGTTATGACTATTTTCAGATAAAACGTGACCGAATAAATCAAATAACCGTACTTTCAGGTGCGGGATTGTATATTTCCCCATCGATAATGTCAATTTTAAAGCATCAATTAACTAGTTGATTTTGTTAGAAATATTGCTAAAGCGTAAATATTACTCAAAATATATTTAAAAATTTTAGCAAAACATAAAGTAATGCTAGAAGTAGGCCCCCTACTTTTCCTACTTCTCCTCTCTTTTGCAAAGTAACCCCGTACCATAAGGGGGCTTAGACCCAAGGCCTCGTCACCGAGTTTATTTTAACAGGAAAAAGCTAATAAAAAAGGGAGCTTATAGCTCCCTTTTAAAAACTCTAGTTATATATGAGCCCTACTTATCGGTCTTAATCTGCTCAAAAATATCGCGGAAAGTTGCCGATCCAGCAGATTCATCGAGATACTGCGCGTAGTCCTCCTTCTGCTTCGAAGCTCGCTTAGCAGGCTTCAAGCTCAAGCTGATACGTCGCTCTGCCTTGTCAACGTTTGTGACTTCAGATTCAATTTCGTCACCAACTTTGAACTTCTCATAGTGATTATCACCCTTTTGCAGTCCAAGTTGCGAAATATGAATCAAGCCCTCTACGCCCTCCTCAAGCTCAACAAATACGCCGAACTCAGTCACACTGTTAATCTTACCACGCACCTTCGCGCCGGCTGGATAACGATGTGGCACTGTATCCCAAATATCTGGAGTAAGTTGCTTAATGCCTAAGCTGAGTCGCTCATTCTCTTGATCGATTTCAAGCACAACAGCTTCAACAGTCTCGCCCTTCTTGTAGAGGTCTTGCAGTTCCTTTGGATCCTTAACACGCTTAGTCCAAGAAATGTCAGAAACGTGCACTAGCCCATCAATGCCATCTTTCACCGTAACGAAAATACCAAAGTCAGTAACAGAGCGCACTGCACCAGTGATTTTTGTTCCAGCTGGGAATTCTTGCTGTAACGATTCCCAAGGATTTGGCAGGAGCTGTTTCAAGCCTAGGCTGATCCGCTGCTGCTTAGCATTTACTTCCAAAATCTGCGCAGTAACATCATCACCCGCATTCAGTAATTTATTTGGATGCTTAGTTTTCTTTGACCAAGTCATTTCAGAAACGTGAATCAAGCCTTCAACGCCGTCTTCAAGCTTAATAAAAGCACCGTAATCAGCAATGCTCATGACTTTGCCAGTCACCGTATTGCCTGGAACATACTTCATTTCCACATGATCCCAAGGGTTGTTATGCAGCTGCTTCATGCCCAAACTGACCCGTTCCTTGTCAGTGTCATACTTAAGCACAACCACTGGAACAACTTGTCCAGGAGTTAAAATTTCTGACGGATGATTAACACGTCCCCAGGACATGTCAGTAATATGCAACAAGCCATCAATGCCGCCTAGATCGATAAATGCACCGTAGTCGGTAATGTTTTTCACAGTACCTTCCATCACTACACCTTCAGAAATATGACCCAGTGTATCTTGCTTAAGCGCCTTACGTTCTTCCTCGAGTACAACTCGACGCGAGAGCACGATGTTGCCACGCTGACGGCTAAACTTCAGGATTTTAAATTCCATTTCCTCGCCGAGATAACGGTCAAGGTTACGCTGTGGACGCACATCTATTTGTGAGCCTGGTAAAAATGCAGGCACGCCAATGTCGACCTGCAGACCACCTTTGACTTTCTGCACAACACGGCCCTTGACGTTCTCATTACGCTTGAAAACATCTTCTAACTTAACCCAGACGCGATACTGCTCCGCGCGGTCTTTAGAAATAACGATTTCGCCTTCTTCGTTCTCAGGGGCGACCAGTAAAACCTCGACCTTATCGCCAACGCTTACTGTGCACTTCCCATCGGCGCCAAGAAACTGGGCCATCGGGACATTACCTTCAGATTTGAATCCAACATCAACACGGACGGAGTCACGTTCAACGGCCGTAACAGTGCCGATTACAAGTTCCCCAGGCTTTGTTGCTTGCGAGCTAATGTTTAAGAGGCGCTCGAACTCAGATGTGTCGTTCGGATCAGCAACCACTCGGTTGGGGGTAAACTCTTCAATTGTCATCATGCTATTTTTTTATTTTCTCCTTCATCCAGTATTAAGGGACTGGAAAGCCCTTTTTTTTAAGTAACTCACAAACACGCTCGACAACCTCTACAGGACCAAGCGCGGTCGTATCAATTAAAATCGCATCCGGCGCTGGTAACGCTGGATCAATTGCACGCGAAGTATCACGACTGTCACGTGCGGCTAAATCATGCATCACTGCCTGAGTCGATGCTTGACCTAGCTCATGCTGCCGACGTCGTGCACGTTCAGCTAAATCTGCAGTCAAATAAAATTTATATGCTGAGTGTTTAAAAACCACACTCCCCGCATCTCTACCTTCAGCAACAATATTTTTACTTTTGCCGAAATTGCGTTGGATCCCACTGAGGACCTGACGTAATTTTTTTAGAGTTGCAATTTTACTTGCAGCTTCGCTCACAGTTGGATTTGTCAGTTCCTCGCTAAGCTTGTCTCCGTTGACAGTAAAGACTGTCTGGCCATCGGCATCGAGAGAAAAATCAAAACTCAACTGTTCTGCAAGAGCAGTTATCTCCTCATCTACTTCTAAGTTTGCTCCTGACTGCAGCGCCAAGTGCGCCACCGCCCGAAACAATGCCCCAGAATTGAGGTGCACGAACCCGAGCCTTCTAGCAAGATTACGAGCTGCTGTCGACTTTCCCGACCCGGCTAATCCATCAATTGTAATCACATATTGAGCCATTACCCTGCATCAATGGTCAAAATACTCAAAATAATCAACTTTTTGCCAAAAATCTGCCCCCTAGCCTGCATTAGTGCTAGATCATCCCGCAGAAACGCCCGGATTGGCTGAAATCGATTATTTGCACGAAAATTGTATTTTTAGCCTCGATTGGAATATCATCCTTTCTTCTCAATTTTTCTTATGGGTAGTCGCAAGTAAAACTTTTCAAGGTTTTCAATTTTCAACCGCAATTTTTCTCCATGCTTCCGATCTATATGCACAAGGCTCTGTCACTGTAAAAGCTCCTCTAGCAAGGAATTTCTCAAGAAAACTCTCTTTGCTCTCAACGTTTTTAGAGTGACAGAGCTTCATGCTCTCAAGTCAAAAGGCAGCACAGCCGCCAGCATTAGCTGGTTTGCGCGGAGAAAAAACATTATGAAAAAAAATACGCTCGTCGTCTGGCAGCAAGAAACGGTCAAGTCAAGTGGATTTTTCGGTCTCAACAAAGAACCAAAAACAGTCATTCATGAAGTGTTGTTCGAAGGAGAATGGACGCTGGAAGAACTAAAGCAACAAACGCAATTCGACCTTCATTTTGCTGAATTCATGCAACGTGTCAAAGAGGCAGAGGCAAAGGGCTTCAAACCAAAAGGAGGTCATGAAATCGTCCACGCTTACACCGACAAACCACTCTCAGGTGCAAGCACTTGACCGATCAAGTCCAATCCGGAGCCAAAGGTTTTCTCAAAAAGAAGCTTGCGGCTCCCTCTTCTCTTCGCTCTGCGCTATAGATTACCTTACAAGATTATTATTTGCGCCTGTTCCACGCTCGATCTCACTCTTCCCGAGAAAGCGCTTAAGTAAACATGCGTATCCCACGAAATGGCCCAGTATCTAGGCCTTGGCGCCTAAGAATTTCCTTACACAATAAAGTGTGAAACGAGCGGCGTCGCGAGAAATCACCTACACGCAGTTGCAAAATCCAAAAAACAACTGCACCACTAAGGAAGGCTATAAAAAGTGCCAAATAAATCCTACTCGATGCTGTATATGTTGCCATTGCCGCAAGCAGTAAAACGACTAAAGCGCCAATCACTGGCGAAAGATACCGCCCCCAGAAGGAAGAAATTTCAACTCCAAGCTGCCGGGCTCCCTGCTGGTCAAATGGTAGTGTCTCTAAATCTTCAGCATACGACTGCAAAACCCGCGTGTGCACAACGCAGAGAGCTTCACGCAAAAACTCTTCAACTGGAGGCTGATATTGAGAATTTAAACTTTTGATTTCAGGTCGCAAAAATGTCCAAGGAATGCCAATTGTCCAAGAATTAATTTCGCAAGCCAATAACACCTTGGCAATCAGTTGGTAATGTTCTTCATCACGTGCAAACCTTGATGTTCTTGGCTGCGCAGTGAGCGCGTCGCGATCATCATGGGGATGGGGCAAAGTAGCTTCGTGGTCGCAAGGCAATTCTTTCATTCTGTAGGAGTTTGCCATTTTTTTACCTGCTTGCCAAAAATATTAGAGCAATTCAGTGTTTTATTTGTCAATCCTCGGGATTGCTCGAAGTATCTGTTCTAACTCAACTGAATTAGGCTATAAAACCAACTTAATGAATAAAATTAAAATCAGCAGCTATCTCTTACGTCTAACACTAGTCTGTTTCGGCCTCGCTCTAAGCTTTCACACAAACACGCTCGCCGAAGAAGCACCAAAAATTCGCAATGTCATTATTCAAATTCGCGACATTTTTGATGACCCGGGAGTTGAATTAATTTACCGCAAAGTAAACGATATCAAGATTTCTACTCGTGAAAAAATCGTCCGCCGTGAATTATTATTCAAAGCGGGTGATGGATACGACCAATTTTTAATTGATGAGAGCATTCGCGCGCTGCGCTCACTTTCCTTTTTACGCGAAGTGCACATCAATACAACTCCAGTGGATAACCCCATCGGCCCTGAAAAAAGCTCTGGAAAAGGCACTGAAAAATTAGTGGACATCGTCGTCAGCGTGCAAGACACCTGGACACTATATCCAACCTTGGGCTTTTCCTCTGGTGGGGGTAGTAGCAAAACCCAGATTGGATTACTCGAGGGCAATCTACTGGGCATGGGTAAACGTTTGGAGTTTCAATACGCTGAAGATGAAAGACGCAAGTCCTTTGCAGGATTTTACGATGACCCGCGGTTATTCGGGACAAAGCGCGAACTTGAACTTGGCTACACAAATCGCTCTGATGGCTACCGCGGGCTATTTCACCTTGCCGATCCCTTTAGAACACTGGTCAACAAAAATGCCTGGACGATTGATTCGGATATCTCCGATCTCGTCGGGAAATTATATAGCGCAGGCAATGAGCGTTTTATTTTTCGCAACAAGCATACTGAGTTTGGTGGCAAATACGTGATTTCGAAAGGTGACCCAGAAGTTGAATTACATCGCTTTTCTTTTGGATACCAATACGAACAAGATGATTTCACTCAGGCCGACGCGGCAGACTTTGAAGATGTAACGGTAGATCCAGACTCCGTGATCAAGGACCCGAGCTTACTTGCAGATGACCGTAAATATAGCGGCCCTATTTTTGGATATACCCAGGTACGTCCTGATTATCTGGCGATTAATTATATCGACCGCTTTGAACGTGTTGAAGATTTTAACTTAGGGCGCGTGCTCGGCGCACAAATTCAATTCGCTCCCGAATTCCTCGATTCTACAGAATCAGCCTTAATTCCAATTTTAAACTATGCCCAGGGCCTACGTTTTTCGGCGAGTTCCTTTGTGCGCGGCGAGCTTGGGCTTTCCACGCGGATTGATGCTGATGGACTTGCAAATTCATACATCCGCAATCAACTACGCTTTTACGACTATCTCGGACCAAAGAATCTTTTCGGTTACTATGTCGGTAGACACACTTTAGCTGCAGGCTTAAATCTTGAGTATGGGTCTGATTTTGACCGCGACCGCGAACTTTATCTTGGCGCAGAAAATGGACTGCGCGGTTACGAGGATAAAACATTTTACGGTGACAAGCGCTTAATTATTAACCTCGAAGAGCGTGCTCATTTAGTTGAAGACTTATTTCGCTTAATTAATATCGGCACGGTTGCCTTTATCGACGCCGGAGGAGTAACCGATGAAAATTTCTTTAGCCTCGTCGGTGATAATTTCTACGGCAACGTTGGTGTCGGTTTGCGCGTTGG
This sequence comes from bacterium, assembly GCA_016786595.1. NCBI lineage: Bacteria > bacterium. The sequence continues at coordinate 7,000 of JAEUWB010000010.1, forward strand.
ATTTCCACGCTCAACTGGTGGCTCGATTGTCAGAATTGATTTAGCCTTTCCGTGGCGCGATGGGCCAGATGACAGTAACGCCTGGGAGCCGCGGGTATTTGTTTCTACTGGCCAAACTTTCAAATCGCTACTGGATAGCGAGATCTTCGGCGCACCGCATGCGAATTTGATTGAACATGACCGTTAGAAACTAGCAGAGCTTTCTATACGTCACATCTACGGAAGCTCTGATTAAGTTCGAGGTTGAGCCAAGTTCGAGGAACGGGAATTTTTGGGGAACCGACTTTATTTGAGATAAACGAGGTTCAACAACAATCTCCCGTGACGACTTGTCCGCTGTAGCAGGCGAAGCCGTGTAGGCGGAAGAAATTGGCCAAGATCGGGCTCAATCAGAGCTGCTCTAATGTCGATGGCGCCTCATCCCCAACCACTCCTGCGCTGAGATTGTATCATCTCGAGGGTCTAGATCGATAATCGCCGTAGAGACTTTAGTTGGGTTTAAACCTAGCTCTGAGCACGTCCACTTAAATGAGAATGGCACATCCTCACTATTTGTGCTCAATACCCAGTCTTTTGCTTCGTCACGATCCTCTTCGTGTGGACTAACAAGATCTAGAATAGCGCGCTGCAAGAGCGCGACTAATAGATGTTTTTCTGGAGTTAATTGTTGATTATATTCTTCAGTTATCTGTGCTAATTCCATATAGTGTCCGTCTTGCGCATATTGACGGTCGACCACAGACGGATCTTCAACAAAAAAGAAAAATATTCTTTAGTTGCTAACACTCAAGAATTACTTGATTTTAAAGAACAAAAAAATAGCGCGAATCACTGGGCTTATGACTTTTGCCTACTGGGGGCAACGGGTTTTCCAGGAATTACAGAGTTCTTCGAGGTAAATGTCATCGACATACTATTACCCATTAACGATGTGCGTTGTTCGACCACTGCATCCTCAGCTAAAAGCTGAATGATTTCATTAAATGTCTGATCGCCTAATTCTTTATAGGCAACTTCTCGACCCTTAAAGCGCATTTGAAATTTTACTTTATGACCCTCAGCAATAAAGTTTTTTGCAGCGCGAATCTTAGTTTCAAGATCGTGGCTGTCAGTACTATAGCGCACGCGCAATTCTTTAATTTCGTGTTGGGCACTATGTTTACGCGCTTCAGCAGCTTTTTTTTGCTCGCGATACTTTAATTTGCCGAAATCGACAATCTTACAAACCGGCGGGTTAGCATCAGCAGCAACTAAGACAAGGTCTAAATCCTCGGATCGCGCACGGCGAATCGCATCTTCTGTTTTAACAATTCCGACCTGCGAACCATCAGATCCAATCAGGCGCACAGCTTTAGCTGTAATTTGTTCATTGATAATATGTTTATCATCTTTTGCAGGTTGATTACCTCCCCGCCCAAAATCGCGACCGCGCATTAAATATTTTTCCCTTACTTCAATGACCTATGTATTCGGCAGCAATTTGAATTATTCTGCTAAAAATCCGCTGCTACAAAGCAGGCTAACAATTAACAAACACTATTCCAATTTGCACCAACCGATGGTCAAGTAGCTCAGCGCTACTTCCATCCTTAAAAAAGACGATGTAGCATATCGCCTTTAATTTACAATAGAAAGCTACAACCATTAAGCAATTCTGCTGAAAACAGTAGTTTTTTAGCTTGAAGGGCTTTTAAGACCCTCCTGATTTATGTTATTAAGCGAGCGCCATTTCAGGGCTCAGGTGCATAAGCAGCAACAAACGCTTATAACTTGAAAAACATAAATCGGAGCGTTTTCAGCCCCTCAGGGGTCAAGAAACATCCGCTGCTGTGGATTGTTGCAGAGCATGTCGTTCGAGCAACACTCCCTTTTAGGAGAGAACAAGTGTCAAATACATTACCAGGTCTAAACGAGTTAGAAATTCCAGCTACGGCAAAGTTAAATATTAACCTAAGCACAAACCAACTTGCAGATATTGCAGTAGCCAAGGGTGAGGCTAAACGCACAAAAACTGGCGCACTCGCCTGCTTTACCGGTGAACATACCGGACGCTCTCCTAAGGACAAATTCACTGTCAAAGATGCAACTACTGAAAAAACAGTCGATTGGGGCACAGTAAATCAACCCATGAGCGAGGAGCACTTTAACCGCTTACGCCAAGATCAACTTAAATATTTGGCAGATAAGGAACTCTACGTTAGCGACGCATATGCCGGAGCTGACAAAGATCATCGTCTGGGAGTGCGCGTGATTAACGAGCGCGCTTGGCATAACATTTTCTGTCGCCATTTATTTTTACGCCCGCAGGCAAGCGAACTCGGCACAATCGATCCTGATTTCACAATCATCCACACGCCGTGGTTTAAAGCTAATCCTGCAGTGCATGGAACGAATTCGGAAACATTTATCGCTGTGAACTTCACACAAGGCTTAATTTTAATCGGCGGCACGCAATACGCAGGCGAGCAGAAAAAATCGATCTTTTCGGTACTTAACTACCTCTACCCACTCAAGGGCATTTTCTCAATGCATTGCTCGGCCAATGTCAGTAAAACCGACAAAAACGACGTGGCGCTATTTTTCGGTTTATCTGGCACAGGTAAAACTACACTTTCCGCTGATCCAAATCGCCGCTTAATCGGAGATGACGAACACGGCTGGAGCGAAAAGGGTGTATTTAACTTTGAAGGTGGTTGCTACGCAAAATGTATTAACTTAACCGAAGAGCGTGAACCAGAAATCTTCCGTGCGATTCGCGACAACGCAATTCTTGAGAACGTTGTGCTTGATGCTGCAGGAGTGCCAAACTACGACGACAAGAGTCTCACCGAAAACACTCGTGCGGCGTACCCGATTAACTATATTAATGATGCAGTACTTGAAGGCACAGGCACACATCCTAAACACATCGTCTTCTTAACTTGCGACGCTTTCGGCGTGATGCCACCAATTTCCAAGTTAACTCCTGATCAAGCAATGTACCACTTCCTCAGTGGCTACACTGCAAAAGTTGCGGGCACAGAAAAAGGCATGGGCAATACTCCGCAGACTACATTTAGCACTTGTTTCGGTGCTCCTTTCCTACCCCTTAAGCCGACTGCTTATGCTGAGTTACTGGGTAAGAAAATCAAAGAACATAACGCCCAGTGTTGGCTGGTTAATACCGGCTGGACCGGAGGCGGAGTTGGCGTCGGATCGCGCATGAAACTGAACTACACTCGAAGAATGGTCCAAGCTGCACTTTGCGGAGAGCTCGATAATGTCTCGTTTGTGACAGATGAAATCTTTGGTCTACAAATCCCAACTACGGTCCCGGACGTTCCTAGAGAGGTATTAACTCCAAAAAACACTTGGAAAAATACTGCTGACTATGAGCGCATGGCAAAAGAGCTCGCGCAAAAGTTCAGAAAGAATTTTGAGCGCTTTAGTTCCTATGCGCCAAATCTTGTTGCAGCAGGCCCAAAAGCTTAATTTCAATAACGAAACGAGTTGCAGTAGCTGCAAGAGAATCTGCTGCTATTGCAGGGGAACCTACCCTGCCTTCGACCCGAGCGTTTGACCGAGACTTCGGCGTGGGCGCGGCGCGCGCGCCGAGCCCGGGGGGCGAGGGGGGGCGGGGCGCCCCCGACATCACCCAGCCCCGGTAAGTAGAACAAAAAGATACCAATAATAATT
>JAEUWB010000011.1 GCA_016786595.1 bacterium
GCCCACCAGGAGCAACCGGAGCCACCGGCTCAACCGTCGCAACTGGTGCAACCGGATCGAATGGCACTAACGGCTCATCTGGATCTACCGGAGCCACTGGCGCAACAGGAGCCACCGGCGCAACAGGCGTAACGGGTGCAACAGGGGCAACTGGTGCAACCGGAACGAATGGAACTAACGGAGCAACTGGAGCTACCGGAGCAACTGGCGCAACAGGCACAGCAGGAACAAACGGAGCCACTGGCGCAACAGGTGCAACTGGCGCGACAGGCACAGCAGGAACAAATGGTGCCACTGGCACAACAGGAGCCACCGGCGCAACTGGTACAGCAGGAACAAATGGAGCTACAGGTGCAACCGGAGCAACGGGTGCAACTGGCACAGCAGGAACAAACGGAGCTACTGGAGCTACCGGCGCAACGGGCGCAACAGGCGCAACTGGTACAGCAGGAACAAATGGTGCAACTGGAGCTACCGGTGCAACAGGTGCAACTGGCACAGCAGGAACAAATGGTGCAACTGGCGCTACCGGCGCAACTGGCACAACCGGAGCAACTGGTGCAACCGGAGCAAATGGAGCAACGGGCGCAACAGGCGTAACAGGCGTAACGGGTGCAACAGGTGCAACAGGCACAGCAGGAACAAACGGAGCTACTGGAGCTACCGGCGCAACAGGGGCAACAGGCGCAACTGGCACAGCAGGAACAAACGGTGCAACTGGCGCTACCGGCGCAACTGGCACAACCGGAGCAACGGGTGCGACAGGCACAGCAGGAACAAACGGTGCAACTGGCGCTACCGGCGCAACTGGCACAACCGGAGCAACGGGTGCGACAGGCACAGCAGGAACTAACGGAGCTACCGGCGCAACGGGCGCAACAGGGGCAACAGGCGCAACTGGGGCAACAGGCGCAACTGGCACAGCAGGAACAAACGGTGCAACTGGAGCTACCGGTGCAACAGGTGCAACGGGTGCGACAGGCACAGCAGGAACTAACGGAGCTACAGGAGCAACTGGTGCAACCGGAGCAAATGGAGCAACGGGCGCAACAGGCGTAACGGGTGCAACAGGTGCAACTGGCACAGCAGGAACTAACGGCGCAACTGGAGCTACCGGCGCAACGGGTGCAACAGGGGCAACAGGCGCAACAGGCACAGCAGGAACAAATGGTGCAACTGGCGCTACCGGCGCAACTGGCACAACCGGAGCAACGGGTGCGACAGGCACAGCAGGAACTAACGGAGCTACCGGTGCAACGGGCGCAACAGGGGCAACGGGCGCAACAGGGGCAACGGGCGCAACAGGCGTAACGGGTGCAACAGGTGCAACTGGCACAGCAGGAACTAACGGCGCAACTGGAGCTACTGGTGCAACAGGTGCAACGGGTGCGACAGGCACAGCAGGAACTAACGGCGCAACTGGAGCAACCGGCGCAACGGGTGCAACAGGCACAGCAGGAACTAACGGAGCTACCGGTGCAACGGGCGCAACAGGTGCAACAGGTGCAACGGGTGCGACAGGCACAGCAGGAACAAACGGAGCAACAGGTGCAACTGGCACAGCAGGAACAAACGGCGCAACCGGAGCTACCGGTGCAACAGGTGCAACGGGTGCGACAGGCACAGCAGGAACAAACGGAGCAACAGGTGCAACTGGAGCTACCGGAGCAACCGGCGCAACGGGCGCTACCGGTGCAACAGGTGCGACTGGCTTAATCAATACGGGCAGTTGCTATAGAAAAGTTCTCGATGGATCGTCGTCTTCCTCAAATAGCTTGAGAACAGTTGCCGTTGATTGTGATGATACGACAAACGAATGGATGGTTTCTGGGGTTATGCGTACGCCAACTACATCAGCAACCTGCGTCGGGGCTGTCCATCACGAAATGCGACCAACTAGCTCAACAGCTATACCCTACGGCTTGCAAATCACTTCAGATCGTGTTTGTCGCAGCGGTAACTGGATTCTTGGCGTGGAAATTTTATGCTGCCCAAAATAAGTTTAGCTAAGGGTTTATATGAAAAATAAATCATCAATGATTCTTATAGTTTGCATGCTTATGCCTGTTATTGATGCTGCAGCTATCAGCGTGAATGGCGAGTGTATTCAAGGATTGCACTATGGTCATGGCCGCAATCTAACAGTAGCCTTGTCGCCAAGTAATGATCCGAACCGTGACGTTTCTGATATCTCGTTAATCAATGACCAAGATGGCAGCGTCATTAAAAGCCTCCAGGGAGATGACAAAAATACCTTTGTTTTTGAAAACGTCCCCGAAGGTAATTGGTTTGTTAATTGTAAGTATTGCTGCGATGGTATTCCTAAAGAGTCTTCAGCAGTCTCGAATGCTGAGCCAATGAGCATATTGAATGATATCAAAAACACAAAAAAGTAAATTTTAAAGCTCCATGTTGCTGATTCTAAAAGTTTAACTAACTTGATTGTAACAATAACTTTTTCAGTTCGATTGCATCAGCATAATTTGGACTCAAGCGTAGAGCCTCTTCGAGCTTAGATAGGGCTTCCGACCGACGATTTATCGAGGCTAACCAACGGGCATAGTAATAATAAGCGCTTGGCTCAGACGGATTTAATTGTATTGCCCGGGAGAAATACATTTCTGCTTGATCGCTTTTGTTTTGGGCACTGTAAAGAATTCCTAAATTAATATGTAGTGTTGAATAGTTAGGTGTGAGAATCAACGCACGCATAAAGTAATCTTCAGCGATTGCATAATTTCCTTTTTCCATTTGTGATAGGCCGTAATTCATAAGGCCCCGACCATTTTTAGGACTTTTAGTTGCCACGTCAAACCATAAAGCTTCAGCAGAACTCCAGACTCGATTACGCTGCCGAATGCTATAAACGTGTAGGGAAAAGAATATGATCAGGAAAGCGGTTACAGTCATTCGAATCTTTGAATTGTTGATCCTGTAGTGCGCACTAATCCACGTCAGTAGATGCGTAAAGCTGACTGTGACTGCTAGCGTCAGCCCGATGTAAGGTAAAAAAATACGATGATCATTCTGCACTTCGGCGAGTGGAATAATTGAAGAGGTGGGGCATAGCGTTAAAAAAAACCAAGCAATACCAAAACTAACTGGTCGTAACTTAGAAATTCTTGAGCATCTAATTGCGTATGTTAAGATGGAAAGCAGTAATAAAGTCCCGAGGAAAATCCTTGTGTCAGTTGGACTTCTGATTAACTCGAAATCAGAATCTGCAGATAAATTTACCGGAGCGAAGAAAGTAAAGATATAGTGTGCGATAATATAGATCTGAGTTTGAAGATAATCTAAGCGTGATGTGCCGCCTGGCTCCCAATGAGGCGACATGTGTAAACTAAATCCCAATAATCCGAAACCAACTAGAAATTCCGGCAGCGTTCGCCAGATGCAAGCAAAAAGTATTTTGATTAATTTGGAATTAAGCTGCAAATGCTGTTGCTGATCGAAAAGTAGAATATATGCGACCAGCAACGCAGGGTACATTGCTGCCGCTTCTTTTGACAGCACTGCAAGGCCTAGCGCTAAAAGAGATAAACAGCGTAGTAATAGATAGGCCCGATATTGGTAGAGGCAAAATGCAAGAACTAAAAAAAATGTGGAATACAAGTCAGAGCGAGAAATGATATAATTCAAAGTTTCAGCGTTAGCAGTATGAAGTCCGTATATTGCTGTTCCGATTAAGGCAATTTTTGCTGCTGCTTGATATCCAGAGAGAATCAGTAAATGCTTAAAAAATAGGTAGATTAGTACTAATTGTGCTAGATATACGATAAACATCGAGATATGAAACTGTAACGTGCTAATTTTATCACTTAAGGCGTAATCAATTGCCAGTGAGAGCGTGATAATTGGTCGGTAACTCTGATGTGAGGGTATGGTGCTAAAGGTCTTGGGATCGCTAAAAAAAGCTGGCCAATTTTCTAAAGATCTAATCGCAACATTATCAGCTATGGTATGGAAATCATCGAAATGAAATGGGTTGTAAAAGTGGTTAGAGTAGGCAAATATAAGAGCCGAAAATAAGAGTGAAAAAGAAACTACGTTAAATGCCCAATTAGCTTTGAATTTCATTACTAAGCTTGACTCTGTTAATATGCATTCCAAAGTAATACATAAAATCGATTTTCATCAAGTTTGGATTATAGTGCCTGCATATAATGAAGCAACTGTTATTCAATCAGTCCTTATCCCACTTATTGGTGCTGGTTATTCTGTGGTCGTTGTCGACGACTGCTCCAGCGATCAAACGCCAATGCAAGTTACAAATTTGACAGGAGTGCATTTATGCCGGCATCCGATTAACTTAGGCCAAGGCGCAGCATTGCAAACAGGTATTGAGTATGCGCTCTCGCACGGAGCAAAGTATCTTGTAACTTTTGATGCCGATGGTCAGCATGACTATACTTGTATTCCAGATTTAATTTCCCCTTTAATCACGGGGGATGTTGACCTTTGCCTGGGCAGTCGTTTTTGTGCTGGAGCAAGCGTGACGGATATGCCAAAGCAGCGCAGAATACTCCTCAAGTTGGCTACCTTTCTTACGAAAATTACAACTGGGCTTGCCATTTCTGACACACATAATGGATTTCGCGCTTTTACTGCAAGTGCTGCCGCGCAGCTGAAAATAACGCAAAATCGTATGGCGCATGCCTCTCAGATTTTGGCACGAATTAAAGAGAAACGTTTGCGTTATAAAGAAATTCCCGTGAGAATAATTTATACAGATTACTCGCTTAGCAAAGGACAGCATGCGCGCGAAGCAATTAATATTGTTTGGGACAGCGTTACCGAATCTCTTAGAAAATAATTTATGAGTCCAATCAAGCTATTATTACTTACATTACTAGTATGTATGTTTCTTGCATATTTGAGGATTTTTAGGTCTCAAATTTTCGATCGAATATTGGTGCTTATTTTTTTATTGGTCTGTGTAACTTTTGTTGCCTTTCCGAACTTGACAACGCAAATTGCAATAGTAGTGGGGGTAGGTAGGGGGGCTGATTTATTATTGTACCTATTTTGCTTGTTTGCACTCTTTTTATTTCTTTTAGTCTATCGCAAGATTGCTGAGTTGCAGAAGCAGATTACTGAAATGGCGCGGCATGATGCGCTAAATCGAGCAAAGATAGTTAAATAGTTTGAGCTGCTCTAACGTTGCCGAGGATAAAACTTAAGATCTCCGGGTTTTGTAAATTTGTATAGGAAGCGCTATCTCCTGGGCGGCATTCGAGATCCGTTCCGGTTGAGGTCAATCCGACAAGACCGCTTCTAGTAATTCCACTTTCATTGGTGAAGGTAAACACAAGTGGTCCTCCGGAATCTCCACCACAGGTATTTGAACCAATCCCATCAAAGTCATGAAAAAGATGTGTTGGGGTAATGCTTGTGGCAAGAATTTGGCCACTGCGAAGTTGCCCAGATCGATTCTTCTCGTCAAGACCGTACCCATAGATTGAAAATATTTCATTTCCATTTAACTGTTGCGAGGCAACGATTGGTAAGGTTGGTAAGCTAATAGCTTCTTTGAGAAAAATTATTGCGACATCGAAGTAAACTAAGCCTTGCCCCTGGTCGACTCGATACTGTGGGTGCACGCGAATTTCTCTCGCACTAACGTTTCTGCCTTGTACGACAACTGAAACTCCAGCAGGTTCTAGTGGAACACAATGGCCAGCAGTGATCACAGCATTTGCTGAGATTAAAGTGCCTGTGCAAATGTCTGAATTCGTCAGTCCTAGGTCCGTCGTAGAGATCATTACAATTGGCGATCTGCCATCGGCGCAAGCTGTGCCATTTACAATCTTTGTTTGGATACTTTTAAGCCCAATGATGCCACAGGCATCATTTTTCGGAGTCGCGCTGTCGGAGCCGCTAGAGCAACTGCTCAAATAGATACAAAGCCATAAACTTAATACACGATAGATTGGCTTGATGGGCATAATTTTAAGCTTATGAATTTGACTCAGTTTTATTGTCTAAAATCGAACTCTGTTCTGACGAGCTAAAGTTTGTCAGATCTTCAGACAAATGACTGCCGCTAATTGTATTTGTAGCGTCGACTTCAATTTTTAGTTCGGAAATTTTTTCGATTGGTTGATTAGTGCGCCTGACGCAAGCCGCATGAAGGCCTTTTTCACCTTCACTTAGTTCGTATTCAACTTCCTCTCCGTCTTTAAGTGTTTTAAAACCATCGCTTTCAATCACTGAAAAATGAACGAACACATCACTGCCACTTTCGTGGGTGATAAAACCGTATCCCTTAGCATCATTAAACCACTTAACAACGCCTTTTAGTGCTGCGCCCATAAGGCCCCCTAGGACTTGATAAAACTAACTAACCCTATCCACTGATTGCTACTACGAGAAGCGAGTTCTATCAATATAAAACTGCAGCGTAGTTCATCTTGATAAAACTTTCGTAAATTATTGAAAACTGGTGATATAATAGTTCTATATCAGTCGATAGCTGCTGATTTTTGTAGTCTTTATATTAGGATTTCGGGTTTGCATACAAAGAAAATCATAGATTTCTTTACTCTGCCTGCGGCAATTGTGACCAAGGCTGGGATAGTGGTTGCGCGGAATCGCGTCTTGGAAGTTGCTATTCCAGCAATTCAGGATCAACTCAATATTGTAGCACTCGTGACACCCGTTGATGGTGGAAAAATAAAAGTCGACCACGAATGGTCTGGGCTGGTTGAAGTCGAAGGCGAAGAAGAAGCGCAACTCCTCAGCATTTTACCATTTGATCAAGAAACGGTTTTATTTCTCTTCGGGCGTGAAAAAGGGCAGCGCCGTCGTTCAACTTTGCATTTGGAACGAATCGGATCAATCGCAGGAAGCGTTGCTCACGACTTAAACAATATCCTCACAGGGATTCTGGGCCACGTCTCGTTTTTGAGATTGTCTTTCTCAAAAGATCCAGCTCTGGTCGAATCGCTACTAGCGATTGAAGAGGGCGCCAAGCGCGCTGCTGCCTTAACTGGGCAAGTTTTGTCGTTTGCGCGAGATGAAAAAACAGAACTTAAGCCAATTGAATTGTCACAAGTCGTACGCACCAGCCTAGCGCTAATCCGTGGAGCGTTGCCGCCGACAATTTCGATTGAAAGCCACTTGGTCGGGAGTGGTTTTACGGTCTATGGCGATGAAGGCAAACTTAGCCAAGTGCTCATGAATTTATTGGTTAATGCCCGCGATGCGCTGCCGCAAGGTGGCCGAGTGGACGTTTTTCTGGCCAAAGTCATAGTTGATACGAGTGAAACTCGCGGGCAAGTCGTTTTAAATCCCGGAGAATATATCCGGCTCTCAGTGATCGATAACGGCACAGGGATCTCTGAAGAAATTAAGGCGAAAATCTTTGAACCATTTTTCACAACCAAAGATGCCAATGGAACTGGTTTAGGTTTGGCCACTGTCAAGCGTGTGGTTGAGGGTATGAAAGGCGCAATTGAAGTAACTTCAGACGCAGGTCGTGGAGCTCAATTTCATGTTTATTTCCCGGCAATGCAAGCCGCCTCTACTAGCGTTAGCTCCTTAACCTCGGTTCCAACTAAAGAGGATGCTTCAGCGCGAGTTAGTACTAATCAAGGGCAGGGCAAAGTCCTTGTGATTGATGATGAGCAAGTTGTGCGCCAAGTTGTGCAGCGTAGTTTAGAACATTTCGGTTACCTCGTAGAAACTGCTGCTGATGGAATTGCTGGACTTGAAAAACTCAAAGACACTGCTTTCGACTTGATTTTACTTGATATGATGATGCCCAAGATGTCAGGCGAAGAAGTCTTTCGCAGAGCACGCGAACTTGTGCCCACGCAAAAAGTTCTCTTGATGAGTGGATTTGTTAGTGAAAAACGCGCGCAAGCTGTGCTTGATGCTGGAGGTAAAGGGTTTATTCATAAGCCATTCTCGGTTGAGGATCTATCACGCGCCGTCCACGCCTGCCTTTCAGACTAGTTATACGTTCGATCTCGACCAATCTCTTCTGAACGGGAAATTTTTTCTCCGCCTCGTTTATTACAATAAAGTCGGCATCAAAAAAATCCCGTTCGCTCGACATTGGCTCGACTTCGAACGTATAACAAATTTTACGGTCCTCGCAATTTCCGTTATGCGACATCGCCACAACCTCTGACTCTGCAATCAATCTAAAATTTCCAAGTGATCAACGGAATCTGTGTCATTGCGAGGAGTATTGAGACTCTGTCTCAATACGACGCGGCAATCTGTTCACTCAGTAAGACAAATTTGATTGATAGATCGTAATTAATAAACGAATTCATTTGTGCTCTCGAAGTGAGTCAGCGCCGTGAATAATCATTCTACAGATTTTTGCCGTAAGTGAGCGTTCATTCTACAGATTTTTCTTTTCTTTATCTTTGAGAGTGCTAGTACATGCATCAAGAACATAAAAAACAAAGCGGTTTTAAGCGCGGTTTTATAGGGGTTTTAAGAAAACCAAAGTCAAGGAGGGTTAAAACCATGAGTACAATCAATGCCACAAGCGCCGGGAATGAATTTAGCACTGGTGGGGCAGCAGTATTAACCAACCTTCTTGAGCCGGACGTTATTTTGCCAAGCCAATTTGAGGCGGTAGATGGGCAGGGGTTTGTAGGTGGGGAAAGGGGCTTAATGGCAGCAATACTTGCCGACGGAATAGAAGCATATATCGCCCACGTGCATGCCGGAACTGATGATGGTTCTGAAGCAGCACAATGGATTACGACACGTGACATTGCTTACGTGTTCAGCTTCGATAATGTGTGTCAATGTCTCAATATTGACGCTGAATATTTAAGATTGGGGCTTAAGCGTTACCGCGACGCTGCACAAACCGCCCGTAAGAATTCGACAACGTCACAACTTGTTTGGAAAAAAATTCGCCGCCCGCGCAAGCGCTAAGTTGGAGCAAAATTAACACGATCGCAAGTAAACGTTAAACCATAATAGTTATTAATAAAAAGAAATACGGGAGGAGCTGAGTATTCTCATCTCCCCCCGTAACTTCGTTCATGCCACCAGACAGACCGCTCGACATGGCTTTTAATGCTCTCTCTTACTTCTCTACTGGAGTTGTCCAGGCAAACAAAATGCCCAGAATTTTCTAGAAAAGTTGTTGTTGTGTCTGTATTGTTGAGTAGGTCCGGACGTGCTCTCACAAGCACATCCTTTCTTCCATAGAACACAGTCACGCGGCAACGCAACGACTTGAACAGTTTTTGTGCAAGGCACGCAGTTGAAATATATTCACCGAAGAAGCTCCGTGGTAAATATGGGTAAACCCAATGCGCCGTGCAGAATCTTGACAATTCAGCTTGATTCGCCCGGGAACAATACCACTTCAACGTATTTTCTTTGCCGTGTAAGAAAAGCATACAAAGTAGTCCGTAAAGTGGCTTGAACTTATAGGTCCGCCTCAGGATGCTCACTCTCCAGTCCTTCAGCTCGAATGCTGGCGACAGTAAGTGCATACCAACGATGCGCATGTGGCGACCAAGAAAGTTTGTTCGGGCAAACTGCTTACTAGCCAAATTAACCGCTTGCAGAGCTCCATAAGATGCAGCAACGATGTATACGCTTGTTACTCCCTCACTGACGTAGCGTGAGTGCTCAAGTAGGGAGGTTAGGTCCTTTTCTAATTGAACGCTGATGTCGCGATCGGTTAGATATCTAAGTCGCTCAGGGCGGGTGCCAAATCCTGCCAAGGGCGCGACAAATACATCGTAGCCGAGCTCAACTAACCAGTTTGGTATATCGCCGAAAGTCGTAGGTGCTTCAGCTCCAGGGATAAAAACAATCACCGGCTTGGCCGGGTCGTGAATTTCAGTCTGGTAACGAAGCTCGGGAACGTAAACAGTGCTGTTCTTTTCTCCCTTGAAGTTGACGAAATTTCCTGTTCCAAGCGCGCCTTGCGACTCGCTCCAAGAATTGTTGACGAGTCGTATGATTTTCATTTTCTCTGTTTAACTAGGATCGCACTTGGATTTGAAAACCTTTGATTGGTTTACTTGCGACCTATAAAGCAGTATTTATGGGCCGCAATAAGATGACAACTACTCGTATTGATTGCGTTTATATACCCGCACTAGATTAATGTCAATTTATAGGCTAGTATATAGTGCTTCCCTAAGCGACCGGTGCTGACAGTTATGCAGTGTTGGTCGCTTTTAAATTTTTTTTTCGAGTAGAAGTGCTACACCTGCTTCGGTATTTCTAAAAATTCTGCAGATCTATTTTCACCGTGTTTTACAAATTACGGAAGCAGGCTGGTAATAACACAGGTTTTGTCTGCTTGCTTTCGTGTGTCTAGAGGGACGCAAGAAAACCAACTCGGCCACAAGGGCCTAGGTGAAAACAATGAAGTATAAACTCATCGCTTGTGCGATACTCTGCTCATTTGCAGTTCCCGCACTAGCAGGAGGAGCTGCCGCTCAAGGATCCGTGTCGAAAGACACGCTGGCAATCATGATCCTTGGCATCGCCGTAATGATGATCGGAGCGTTGACGCTTCGGTTCTTACTTGCACGCTTCAAGGTCCCGAATCTGGTTTGCGATATTGCTGCCGGAGTCTTCCTTGGACCGACTATTTTGGGCAAAATATTGCCCCACGACCAGTTTGAACGGTTGCTTCCTACACCAGGGTCAACCGAGGCTACGATCTTGCAAGGCGTTGCTTGGCTTGCTGTCTTCATGCTGCTTTACGAGGCAGGCTACGATGTCAACATCAAAAGCATTATGCGCACGGGGAAAGTTGCCTTCCTAACAGGTGGGCTTGGAGCCATAATCACAGGCGCCATTGCCTTCGTCGGGACGCTAATCTGTTTGCAAAATCAGATCATCGTAATTGCTCAGGGCAAACACATTGCTTTCGCAGCATTTATGGCTTGCATCATGGCCATTGCAGCTATGGTAGTAGTCGTGCGTATGCTCGGAGATTTGGGACTAAGTCGCAGTGACTATGCCTCGACCTTGCTGAGTGGCTACGCGTTAAACGAAGTTATCGCCTGGGGTGCAGTTTCGGTACTGATCGGAATCACCGCTCCCAGTAAAGCCGGCATGAGCCCATGGATTACGGTTAGTGTCACACTTTGCGCTTGCGTCTTCTCGTTAACGCTTGGCCAGAAGTTGGCTGAAGCGTTTCTCCAGAAAATCAACAAGCAGCAAGGCTTTGATGCACTCTCGCCGTGGACGATCGGGTTAGTTTTTGCTTGGGTTGGCGTGATGTATCTGCTGGGTTTGAATCCGATGTTCGGGTTTTTCACTGCAGGACTTGCGTTGTCCTCGAGTAAAATCGTCACTGAAGAAATGGTCGAAAGACAGACGCGTCTACTCAAAGAGATTGGAGTTCCGCTGTTTTTCGTCTGGATTGGCCTACGGGTCGACCTAGCAAAGAGTTTCGACTTAGCCCTTGTGCTTTTCGTGCTCGGGCTGTCGATATTGGCGAAATACGTTGGAACCTACTTGCCACTACTTTTTGTCAAGATGCACCGCTGGGAGCGTCATGCTCTTTGTGTTGGTTTCTTGCCGGGTGGCGTAACGCGAGTAGCCGTTGCTGAGGTTGCACGAACTGCTGGGCTCATTCCCGATGCAGTTTTTGTGGCGATTTTGGTTTCAGTCATGGTTTCATCAAGTGGCGTTTCGCTTGCACTCGATCGCATGGTCGGGAGCATTGATGGTGCGAGGTTACGCGCTAGCTTGGTTGACGATCAAATCGTCTTCATCGGCAGTAATACCGAGCGGTCAGTGACAATGCGAGACGCCATGGAACTCTTGCTTGCCAGGATCTTCGAGCAACGTCCTGAAATTGACAAGTTGATCGAGAACAAATATGCAGCTCTGCTTGCGATCCTAGAGCGCGAGGAAGAAACCCCGTCGATTACTTTTACGCGTATTGCTTTTCCTTACCTTGAAGTTGAAGGTCTCACAGCACCTTTAGTCGTGATTGGTGTGGGGGCAAGGCGTATTGAGTGGTCGCATGGCGATGTGAGAAAACCCTCGATTATCGTGCTCAGTCTCATTCCTGCTGGAGATCCTCATCTGGCTACATCGTTCCAGCGCTCACTACGCTTGGCGATGAAACCTCATGGAAGTGAAGTTCCTGGAGAGTGTCGTAATGCTTTCGTTGATCGGAGCGATCCAGCGATTGCATTTAAGCTGCTCTCAGGAAAGTCTCCACGCAGTAAGAAATTCCATGATCGCGATGAAGGGCTTCAAGTAAATGCTGCAATCTAAGTTGGCTGGTTTTCAAAGGAGGTTTCCCAGATTACCAGCCAGCTCCTTTTTATTCTCGAAATAAAAAGCGGGTGCAGCAATTAATTGCTGCACCCGCTTCGCTTAGATGCAAACTCAGTTAGTTTGTTGCTGCTTTTGCTTTACCAGCGCGAGTATATTCGATTTCAAGTACTTTACGCTGATCTGCTCCTTTAGGATCAAACGCTTCATACATTTCGAACATATGCTTATCGTTACTGACTAGTTGCGATTTCATTGTCGAATAAATTGTTTGGCCTGTGACTGGGCAAGTGTAAGATCCAAGATAAGTAAAAGTCTTGGTCTGTGGATCGAACGTTCCCGTGCTATTCATCACGCCAGTTGTCATGTTATCAGTCCAAGTGCTGACATAAGCACCCTTAGAATTGTCATAACCAGTTAGCGCTAAGCCTTCAAACGGTTTGCCCATCATCTGACCTTTGTATTTTTCCTGTAAGAAGCGTCCTCCTAGAATCCAAGAATTTTCAACTGATCCTTTAGATACTGCCGGGGTTCCGTCAGGTGAGTAATAAGACTTAGTTGTCGTATTCCATTTACCAGCAAAGGCATTTAATGTTTTATGAGCATCGCCCGGAGTTCCAGCCTTTTCCCAAGCTGCCATCATTTGCTCATGAGACATTTGTGGTGCTTGAGCGGCTTGAGTTGGGGTAGTTGTTGTTGTGGTTGTAGTTTTTGTCGTAGTGCATGCAGAAATTAATCCACAGAGAGCGACAATTGTGATTATTTTTTTCATATTGAAAAGCTCCTATCTGACGCTGCCTTAGATAGCACAACCTTGTAGAACATCAAGGTTTAATTAATATTAAGTTGTAATTTTAGATCTCCCCTGGAACTGCCGATATAAGCTATAATAACT
Organism: bacterium; assembly: GCA_016786595.1. NCBI lineage: Bacteria > bacterium. The sequence continues at coordinate 13,130 of JAEUWB010000011.1, forward strand.
CTAGCGTTGGAAAATTGAAGTTATGACAAGTGCAACACTTCCTCTCTGGGACAAAATCTGTGCCGAGTGCGAATCGAAGATGCAGTTTGGCTTTTTAGAGCACGCACGTAGCGTGACGAGAGCTGACGCGCTAAACGGTGTGCTCAAGATAGAATGTTCGGCTCAGGCTGCTTATGATTTCTTCACTAAGCCTGCAAATCAACAGTGGATTAAAATCGTGGCACGCCAATTTGAAGACCTTTTACGGATTGAAGTGAGTTTGAATTTACCGCGCGAGTAGGCGGTTGTCGGCGCCGCATTTTTCACTCCCCAAGCTCCAAGCGAGCTACTGAAAAAACAAGAAGAGATAAAGTGAAATGCCCTGGGGGAGACTCGAACTCCCACGCCATTTCTGGCACATGCCCCTCAAACATGCTTGTCTACCAATTTCAACACCAGGGCGGATTGAATAGCCTATAGATTTAATCTGCGGCTAGAGATAAAGCAAGTGTAATAGCAAATTTGTCTTGGATTTGATTTGTAATTACTTAGGCTTGGGCTTGAACTTTGCCTTAACCTTTTACGACATACCCGTAGCAGATTAAGGGAAAGTTCAAGCCAGACGCTGGACTGGAATCGAAGGTGCTTTATCGACCGGCAGGCGCTGCTTCAGCAGGTTTTTCAGCTGGAACTTGTGCTGCCGGAGTAGTTGTCGGTGTAGTTGCCGAAGTTGTTGCTGGTGCAGCGACAACTGGCTCAACAGTGACAGTTTCAGCAGGTGTAGCTGTAGTAGTTTGCGCTGCAGGCTCAGTGCTTGCTTCAGCTTGTGGTGTTGGGCTTGTTGCTTGTGGCTTGTCTTTTGCGACCGGTTCGCCTGCGGGAGTAGTTTGTGTAGGTGTGGTTTTAAATAAATTTCCGTTGTTTAAAGGAGTGACCTTCCCAGTGCTACGTGCGAGCACTAGAGAAGTTGTCAGAAAAACAAGAGCTAAAATCGTCGTCACACGAATTAAAAGATTATCTGCGCCGCCTGCGCCAAATAACGTTTGGCTGCCGCCACCAAATGAAGCACCTAAATCGGCTCCACGTCCATGCTGTAAGAGCACAATCAGCACTAAAAGAATCGCGCAAAAAATGTGAATTGTTGTGATCAATGAAGCCATAGTTATCTCGTCTTATTGTTTTTTTATGCCAGCTTTAATTAAATCTAAAAAATGATCTGCGTCTAGACTTGCCCCACCTGGTAGCAAACCGTCAATTTCAGGTGAATTACATAGCCGTTGTGCGTTATCTCGACTTGCTGAGCCACCATAAATCACACGGATTTGCTCGCCCAATGTTGGTCCGAAAACTTGATTCAATTCGCTACGAATATGGCTATGCATCAGTGCCGCGATTTCAGGTGTTGCCGAAAGTCCAGTGCCAATTGCCCAGACCGGCTCATAAGCGATGATTGCTTGTATAACTTGTGGCTTAGGGAGTTTAGAAATTCCATTTTTAATCTGCAGGGAAACAACTTCACGTGAAATTCCACGCTTATACTCATCACCTGTTTCACCGATGCAGATAATCGGGATTAAGCCTGCGCCAAGACAAGCTTCAGCGCGCTTAAAAACACCTTCATCGCTTTCGCCATAAAATTGACGGCGCTCTGAATGTCCAACTAAAACATGAGACACCCCAAATTCTTTGAGCATCGGCGCAGAAATTTCACCCGTGTGTGCACCAGATGGCAGCCAATGTACGTTTTGCGCGGCAAGCGCGATTGTCGCCTTGTGCCGCGTCAGCTCGCGCTGCATTGTTTCTATTAAGGTGTATGGTACGGCTAAAACAATCTCGGCTTGGTCGGATAATTTTGCTGCTGTTACGGCTGGCGCAAAACGCTCCAAGTACTGGCAAGCTTCCGCGCCAGACTTATTCATCTTCCAGTTACCGATAAAAATTGGCTTTTGCATGCAGTGGTCGTGCCGAGTTTTTACAATTTAAGCTGTAATAAATTTCATCACATCGATCATGCGCTTAGAAAAGCCCATTTCGTTATCGTACCAGCTCAAAACTTTGACCATGCGCTTACCGAGTACCATCGTTTGCGAAAGATCGACTGTTGAAGAGTAGGTTGAACCATTAAAGTCCGTACTCACAAGGGGCTCGTCAGTTACAGCTAAAACGCCTTGCAGGCTTCCGCCAGAAGCGGTGATTAAAGCTTTGTTGATTTCTTCTGTCGTTACGTCCTTCTCGACTTCGCAGACAAAATCCACCAGCGAAACATTGGGCGTGGGCACGCGCACGGCCAAGCCATCGAGCTTGCCTTTTAGCTCCGGAATTACCAATGCCAGCGCTTTTGCCGCACCAGTTGATGTGGGGATCATCGAAAGCGCAGCTGCGCGCGCGCGTCGTAAGTCTTTATGTGGTAAATCAAGAATGCGCTGATCGTTTGTATAGGAATGCACTGTGGTCATCATTCCACGAACAATTCCAAAATTATCAAAGATTACTTTTGCTACCGGTGCTAGGCAGTTTGTCGTGCATGAGCCGTTGGAAATAATATGATGTTCAGATGCTTGATAGTTTTTGTGGTTAACTCCATAGACCATGGTAATATCTGAATCGTTGGCCGGTGCGGAGATGATGACTTTTTTAACACTGCCACCAAGATGGACCGCAGCTTTTTCTTTTGCTGTAAAAACGCCGGTGCACTCTAAAACCACGTCGGCCCCATAGTTTGACCAGCCGACTTTGCTGGGGTCTTTTTCTGCAGTAACTTTAATGGTCGAACCGTTGACAGTAATTGAATTGTCAGTTGCTGAGATTTCTGCAGCCATTTTGCCGTGCACAGAGTCATACTTGAGAAGATGTGCTAGGGTTTGGGCGTCGGTTAGGTCATTGATTGCAACTAGCTTGATACTTGGGTCCTGCGCAGCCAGGCGCACGATATTTCTACCAATTCGACCAAAACCATTAACTGCATATTTAAGAGCCATAATCTTGAGCACTCCGTAGTTCTTTTATAAATCTAGATATTTACACAATGATTCTATTTGCTTAAGGCCTGCATTCGAGGCAAAAAGGAGGCCAAGAAGCATGCTTTTGAAGCAGAGCTTCCCTAGCATAGATTGCTCGACTTGCCAAAAGCTTTGCTGATTCAAGCTGCTTTTGGCAACGGGTATAGACTGAATGCCAAAATGCACACTGTTTAAGTGTAATCTAGCTAACAAGTCTAATTGTCCAGTAAACTGATTTTACTGGACGAAAATAAAAAATACCCGTTGACGAAAGTTTTGTTAACCGAAAAAACTTTTGGCAACGGGTATAGACTGAATGCCAAAACTCATGTTCATTATGCAAAAAACTTTGAGCCAGGCAGATAATAATAGTAGATTCTGCGCTTTGACAGTTTAGCTAAAACTGTCGAGTTACGATTTGGAGTATTATGATTGAGACGATTGATTTTTTCTGTTCGCAAATAATGATCCCATTTGCGCATACCGCTTTGGTGTCGGAGGGGGCGATTGAGTTGGCGCATAATGCGGCAGCTGCAACTCAGCCGTTATCGATGGATCATTCGATTATGGATTTAATTTGGCAGGCCGGAACAGTAGTAAAATTTGTGCTGCTCATCTTAGCCTTGATGTCAGTGGTGACTTGGGGAATTGTCTTTACAAAGTTTTTTCAGCTACGCAAAGCAAAGTCGCAGTCTGAAAAATTCGGCGATATTTTCTGGGGCAGCCGTAATCTGACGCAAATTTCAGATTCAACACAAAGCCTTGCCTCAAGTCCTGTCGCGGCAGTTTTTGCAGCTGGGCACCGTGAACTTGCCCAGATTTTACGGGCGCAGGCAAATAAGGGTGAGCCTTCAGATTTTGGTGATATTGAAAATATTGAGCGCGCATTGAAACGGGCTAAAGCCGAAGAAGTAACGCGCCTCGAATATGGCACAACATTTTTAGCGACAACCGCCTCGGCCGCACCCTTTATTGGGCTATTCGGCACAGTCTGGGGAATTATGAATGCCTTTATGGGCTTAAGTAAGGTTAAAAGCTCATCGATTCAAGCTGTCGCACCAGGTATCTCCGAAGCGCTAATTGCGACAGCAATTGGTTTGGCTGCGGCTATTCCTGCGGCAATCGCTTTTAACTACGTGATGCAGCAAGTGCGCATTTTGGCGCGTAGCATGGATATGTTTTCTGCGGAATTTTTAAATATTGCTCGCCGTCATTTTTTGAAATAGGGCAGTTTAGTATATTGTTGATAGTAGTATTTACTCTTCGGCTTGAACTTATACTTACCCTTAGTCTTATCCTTCACCTAAACATCAGGGGGAAGTATAAGTTCAAGCCGAAGAACAAGAAAATGAAAATGGCATTGATTTATGGGATTTGATACGACTGACGACCAAGCCGGCGTAATTGCGCAAATTAACGTCACGCCATTGGTTGACGTGATGTTAGTACTTTTGATTATTTTCATGGTTGCTGCGCCGATTTTGCAACAGGGCGCTGAATTGCAATTGCCACAGGAGACAATTTCGCCATTAGAAGGCGATGAAGAGCAGTTAGTTGTTAACATCCAAGAAACTGGTCAGGTTTCGATTGGGAAAGATAACACTGTTGATATTGCTAGTCTGGGAAGTCGCCTGCAAGGAATTTTAGAGCGCCGTAGTGACAAGCGCGTGTTTATCCGCGCAGATAAGCGCGTCGACTATGGTCGAGTCATGGCTGTAATGGCACAAATTAAAAATGCTGGGATTGAAAAAGTTGGCTTGGTTACGGAACCAAAGTGAGAACTAGCAGTCTAATACTACTGATATTGTAAATATGTTCGTCAGATCTAAGCCCAAATTTGGTAGTTATCTTTTAGGTTTTATGATCTCATGCTTGGGCCATGCTTTGGGTATTGGGATCGCAGTCTTTATTCTAGAACGTTCTGAGGCAAAGAATTTAACTGCGGAAGTTTTTACTGTTACGCTTGAGGGCGGACAACGTTTGGGTGGGGTGGCTAAAGTCCCCGAGCTTGGCGCCGAGAAAGATAAAAACCTACCTGCAGCATTAAATACGGAATCTGAAACTAAGGCGACTGAACCGCCGCAAAAAGAAAAAAAGCTTGAGGCTCCTTCAATTGTTGAGGACCCGGCAAAACTCCTTGAGGAGCAGAAAAAGAAGGAAGCTGAGCAAAAAAAACTTGCTGAGGAAAAAAAGAAAAAAGAATTAGAAGAAAAAAAGAAGCTCGAAGAAGAAAAGAAAAAGCTTGAGAAAGAGAAGAAGGACGAAGCTGCTAAGAAATTACTTGAAGATGTAAAAAAACGAGAAAAGGAAGAGGCAGAGCAGGAGAAAAAACGCCGCGAAAAATTACTTGAAGACGCACTTGCCGGGAAGAAAGCAAATTACAAGGGTGAATCTGCTGATGTCGGTGGCGAAGGTCCAGGCGCAGCACGTTTGGGCGGCACAGGTGGCGGTGGCGGAAAGCTTGGGAGCCTTGAATTTGTGGCTTATCGTAATGCCTTAATGAATCATATTAAGAAAGGTTGGCATTGGATGCCCGGGGGCCCGCATCTACAAGCGCGAATTGAAGTGCGCATTGAACCCACGGGCGAGATTTCCTCTTTTCGTTTGCTGAATAGTTCTGGACGATCAGACTTTGATGATTCTGCAATGCGTGCCGTGCAAAAATCATCTCCAGTGCCGCCACCTCCTGCTGCCTTGATTGAGATCTTTAAAACTCAGGCTGTGCTCTTTGATTCCCAAGATCAGTAGGAAGTTTTTCTTGTTTTTATAATATTTCCTTGCTGATCCTGCTTGGCTCTTTGCTTTGATCCACTATTTGATACGCCGAAACTGTTTAGATCTGTCTTTTTCTTTAAAAATCATCCTTATACTTAGGGATCTTTACGATAATCCCCGATGATTTCAAGTGAATACAAGCTGAAGTTATTAATAATCTATGACGACATTAATAGTGAGTAAGAGTGTGCAATATAGCTATTTTTCAGCATGGTTCTACGGTGATTATAGAGTTTTTTCATAACATTGTTGCAATGCGAAGCCGGCTGAAGGCTGAGCGCGGTGTTTCTTTGGTCGAGATCGTCGCTGTTTTAGTTTGTATACTTGTATTGAGTTCAATCGCAGTGCCTGATTTTTTACGGCAGAGCAAGTCTGCATCTAATTCTGCAAACCAGATCGTAGAATTAACTCGCCGAATTCGCGCAAAAGCCTTGCAGGATACACTGGCATATACAATTCAACCCTCATCAGCGACGCAAATTGTTGTTAAATATTCAAATACTTGTTCGAGTACTACGAAAACAACTGATAATTCTCTGGGAATAAAGCTTATTAGCGGTACCTCGTTGGCGAGTACAACTTGGAGTGTGTGTTTTGATTCCAGAGGATTTTCAGATACAGCACTCAGTCTAAATGTAAATGACGTTTATGGAAGGTCAAAAACTGTCCAAATTGTGCTCGGCGGAGCCGCTAGAAAAGTATGAGAAATTCAAGCGGTTTTACATTGATTGAGACGATGATTGCATTATCGCTCTTCGGTTTTGTGATTGTTCCAATCATGCAGAGTGCGGTGCAGTATCTAAGATACAATACTGAAGCTGAATGGCGCACCGAGGCATTGCAAGTAGCTCAACGCAAACTTGAAGAATTACGTGAGGTTGATCCGACAACTTTGCCTTCTAGTGGAAGTCAAACGTCTTCAATGACTGCTGGGACACGATCGTATTCTGTTGTGACGGCGTATTGTAATAACTCCAGTTACTGCACCACCAACTCTAGACATATAAAAGTTACAGTTAGTTATAAAAGTAAGGCTAGAGCTAGTATGGAGACTGTTTATACAGCTTTGAAATGAGTTGCTTTAAAGGGATCGTATGAGGCGTGCAAGTTTTATCCAGCATGGTTTTACTGTTACCGAATTAATGGTTGCGGTAACCATCTCTTCTGTTTTTACTTTGGGGGTGATGCAGACAGCTATTTCATATACTCAGACATATTATCGTGATGTTGTGAGAACTCGAGTGAATCAGAATTTGCGAAGTGCTACCAATATAATTGGAATGAATACTGCGCAGAGCGGTGAATTTTTACCAACCACTTTTCCTGCAATTGAAGTAACTAATGGAACCTCTGGCAATTCTGATACATTAATTATTCGCAAGGGCATGCTTAGTGCTATACCATTTCTGTGCAAGACTTTAGGTAGCGGAGCTGCAGATCGAATCTACATAAGCTCAACTACTTCTGGCGCTCCAAGCGGCTGTGTGCGCACGAATGTAACAACAAACTATAACGCTTTGAAAACGTACCGCCTTGCTAATAGTTCAAAACCAGTTAAAGCCTTTATTTACGATATCAGTTCAAAAGTTGGAGAATTTTTTACCTATAACGGAGAAACGGATACCGGCACTGAATATTATTTAACACGCACTTCAGGAGTATGGGCAAACACATATAGTACTACTTCGACTTCAATTTATTTAGTGGAAGAATTGAAGTTCAATCGTGCGTCAGATTTACTACAGATGATTAAGAATGATGATTCTACAAATGCCTTAGGCGTGATGTTTGGAATAACTGATTTTCAGGTTAGTATTGGCAAGACTGATAATACTCAAGTTACAAGTTTTCCGAGAACGACAGAGTGGAATCAAATCAAGTATATTGACATGACACTGACAGCATCGGAAAGTGGAATGAAGAAGACTTACACAAAAAGTGAAACGATCCGGGTATACCCACGTAATATTTTAGCACACTAGGAGTTGAGACATATGAAATTTGCTCCACAAAGGGGATATGTAATGCTTTATGCCCTGTTGATGATTACAGTATTAGTTGCATTTTCTGCTCTCTACTATAGCACTACTAGGGTAGAAATCTGGACTACTAAGTATGGCAGGAGTAACACCGAAAGTTTTTACGCAGCAGAAGGAGCTCTCAATTTGCGTGCAGAAGAAGTGAGGCAGAAATTTATTGGTTATAATCAACCATCAGGCACGACTCCAAGCACCTCCAACGGAGCGACTCCATGCGTAAATAATAATAATGGCTCAGGCGACTACATTTGCAAAACGCATAACTTTGGGTCGCATCTGGTTACGAGTTACATTATTCCTGATTCATCCAACCCATACACTACAACAATACCTTCTGGGGAAAAATTTTCCGGCTTAACTGCATTCGAGTATGCCTATACAGTCCATGCTGAATCGAAGAATTCGACATCGGGCAAACTGGAATCAATAGTAGAATTAAAATTTAGAAGTCGTAATGTGCCCTTGTATCAATTCGCCTACTTCCTCGATAAAGATTACGAATTAAGTCCAGCTGCGGCGATGACTGTAACTGGTCGAGTTCATACAAATTACGACTTATATTTAAATGCTGGTGGAACAGACTATTTGAGCATGACTGGTCAATTGACTGCTGCGGGAGATGTTTGGCGTGGTTTAAAATCGGGTTCGGCTTCTGGGTCTTGCACAAATAACTCTGTTCGAGTGCTCAATCCAACTACCTATAGTCGCTTGGGTGGAACCTGCGGTAGTAGTAACTCCAGATTTGCAGTCCCGACTACAGCTCTGAGTGTGTTTAATAGTAATGTCGTGGAAAATTTTACGCGTGTAAGCTTACCACCAATTTCAAGTATGGGGGCTGGGCCAGGAAAAGTTTTTTGGGATCGTGCTGACTTACGTTTAGCTTTAATGCTTAACACTTCAGAAAATGCCGATACTACGCAATCGACTACAGGAGTTGTTGTAATTTCTCGAACAGCTACTACTTCGAGTCAAAAGGACGCAACAGCAACAACGACATTAAACAACTCAGCTTTATGTCCAGGTTCAATCAGTGGACGTGCTGTGGGTATGAGTACCTGGAAAAATTATTGGATTAACACAACTAGTGGCGCTAATATGCGCGTCTTGGATATTGACGTTCAAGCTTTGTTCAATTGCTTAAAAACGCAGAACTGGTTTGGTTGGCCAAAAACCTTAGCAGACACTACTGACGGTGGAATTGTAATTCATGCTACAGTGATTGGACCAAATTCTACTAGCCAAAATCGCTACGGCGTCAGAGTTCGTAACGCTACTGAGTTAAAGTCAACTTCTTCGGGTGCGCCAACGATTAAGGGCTTAACTGTTGTCACCGATCAGCCCATCTGGGTTATGGGAAATTTTAACATAACAAATAAAAAACCGGCTGCGATCTTGGGGGATACCGTGTTAATCCATTCAAATCAATGGGCTGATACAAATACAACATACTCAACTCGTAACGTCTCGGCGACAACGTCGATTAATGCCGCGATGGTAACTGGTTCGGGTATTACTGGTGGCGTCAACGGTGTTGCCGGTCAAGGTGGTTCGATGGGACTAAATACTTTGAACTTTGAAGAAAACTGGAACGGAAAAACTTTTAACTTAACTGGATCGGTTGTATCAATCAGCAATCCGCCATCGCATTTTCCAGGTGCCTATCAGTACGGAAGCCCCTGGTATTCAGCACCAACTCGAAATATTACTTACGATACGAGCTTTAATGATCCGGCAAATTTACCACCGCTTTCTTTGCAGTTTATTTACTTAAGGGAAGAGTTATTTATCAGAGATTTTGAACAATAATAGGGAGTAATTTATGAGAAAAATCACAAAAGCAATTATACTTTGTGGAATGTTAACATACAGCATCAATACTCGGGCTGATGACGACGGTGGAGGAGAAGTTGCAGTTGAGTCAGAAGAAATCGATTGCAATAGTACGTGTCCTGATGGCAAGGGCATGACCGCCATGATAACAGGCGAAAACACTGAACGCTGCACTTGTCACAGTACATCTGTAATGGATAACGAAGCCTTAACAGAGCGACCTGAAACGGCAACTGCAAGCTTGGCGGTTGACCCGGACTATCCTGATCCAACTTATGTTTCTGATGGAGCGGTTACTGTTGAAGAAGGTGAGGAAGAAGTCTCCGCAGAAGGCGAAGAAGATTCTCCCTAAGTTAATTCGCGTATGACTTAATCGATTAGGCAAGTCTGGATAATCAGACTTGCCTAACAATCCACTGATCATGCTAGGATGCGCCTCAGCTTTTGGAGGGCGCTGTGATTTATCGGATTCTTACTTTAATAAATATTTTTTTAATCAATCTTCAATTCGCTTTTGCGCAGACTGACATTCGTATTTCAGGTCCGGCCAACGGCTTCCCTGTGGCATTGCCGGTGATGTGCGATGCGGGCGGTGGGTCTGATGCGGCAAGAAATATTCCAGAAACAATCATCCGTGATTTGAAGATTTCAGGACTCTTTCAAGTGATTGACCCCAAAACTTATGTCGAGGCGCCAGGGAAGTGCACGACCCCAGAATCAATTGCCTTTACAGATTGGAGTGTGATTGGAGCAGAAGGCTTAGTCAAAGGCGATATCTCCGTATCAGGCGGGCAACTTCAAGCTAAGCTTTATCTTTTTGATGTGCAGCGCAAGCAAGCTGTTGTTGGAAAAATGTATAGCGGAGATCTGCGCGACAGTTCGAAAATTGCGCATCGCTTTGCCAATGAAATCGTCAAATTTTTTACAGGCGAGCCTGGAATTTTTGGATCGCAGGTTGCTTTTGTCTCGAAAGTGGGCCGCTTTAAAGAATTATTTATCATGGATTCGGATGGGCAAAATGTTCGTCAAATGACTGAAGATGTTGGCATTGTCGCTTCTCCATCCTGGTCACCGAGTGGTGATAAGGTGATTTATACCTCATATCGCTCGCGTACTCCGGAGCTCTATTGGTTGCCTCCCGAAGGAGGAGCTCCGCGACAAGTTACGAATCGTGCGGGCTTAGAAATTTCTCCTAAGTATTCGCCTGATGGATCGAAAATTGCTGTAGCAATTTCTGCCGAGGGCGATACTAATCTTGCCTTGATGGATTTACGTGGGTCAGTGACTCAATATTTAACTCGTGGTGGGCAGATTGATGTTTCACCGTCATGGTCACCAGATGGTTCGCGGATTGCATTTTGTTCAAATCGTGGTGGTGGGCCTCAGATTTATATCATGTCAGCAAGTGGTGGAGAGGCGACAAGAATTAGTTATACTGGTAGCACCTATTGCACTTCCCCAGCTTGGTCGCCCAAGGGTGATAAGATTGCCTTTGTATGCTTACAAGGCGGTCCACAAATTTTTATGATTGATGCTCAAGGCGGACAAGCTGTGCAGCTAACATTTGGCGGCAGAAATGAAGACGTGTCTTGGTCGCCAGATGGACGCTATCTTATTTTTAGTTCCGATCTTGGTCGTGGGGCAAAACGTATTGTTATCCAAAATACCAACGGTGCAGCGGCTTTCCCAATTTCAAGTGGACGCTCTGAAGATAGTCAGCCTGCGTGGTCACCACGAGTGGAGTAGTAGACGACTAGACGGAAGCGCTTTTTTGTAATCTTTAGCTTAGGCTTGAACTTAGTACTTGCCCTTATCCTTTGCCTTCCCCTTATCAGGAGAAGTGCATGTCTACGCTAAAGATTTGCGCGAGATATGAGCAGTGGATATTTGCCGCACTAATAAAATCGTAAATAAAAACATTCTATTTTTATCGAAAATAGAAATTTGAGTGTATTCAAGCTAGTGAGGAAAAAAAATACTCTACACTAGAAAAACAGTTTAGCTAATAAACTTTCTCTAATTAAAACTTCTTAAAATCCGTTGCATAGTCAGGCATTTATGCTAAGTAAGCGCCTAATCACGTTCTAATGATGCGTATCTGGATGGTTCGACTTAGAGAGCATTTAGGGCGTTTTATTTTGTGTTGAACAGGATTTTATTTGGAGGAAAAAATGGGACGTCTGCGTTCATTTGCATTAATTACAACAGCGCTTCTTCTTGCTTCTTGCTGCTCAAAAGGTGGCCGTGACGGAATGGGCGTTATGGATGGTAGCGAGACAGGTGTGCTTCCTGGCGATTTAGCTGGTGGACCACTTGCCGATGTTAACTTTGCTTTTGATTCTTCTGCACTAGATGCTAAGGCTCAAAGCACTCTTGCTAAAAATACTCAGTGGTTAAAAGACAACGCTTCAAGCAAAGTCGAATTACAAGGACATTGCGACGAGCGCGGAACTAACGAGTACAACATGGCTCTTGGTGAACGCCGTGCACGTTCAGTTTATGACTACTACGCAAAGTCAGGTGTCGACAAAAAGCGTATGTCAACAATTAGCTACGGTGAAGAAGTTGCTCTTGATAAGGGGCACGACGAAATGGCGTGGGCGAAAAACCGCCGCGTTCATGGCGCTGTAAAGTAGTAAGCCGTAAAAGTAAGCAATTAAGTAATTACACTGGTAACTATTTAATTTACTGAATAACTAACAGCCGGAGATTTTATTAAGTGAAGATCGCAGTGCAGGATGTATTTGTTCCGCTCTGTTTGGTCGTTTACTTAATGGGATCTACCGGCTGTTCCAGTAATCAAAAGCCATCTCTTGACGAAGCGTTAGGGGATATTCGCTCTGTGCAGGCTAAGCAGGGCGCTGCAATCGATCAACTCAATGCCGAGCTGCGAGTCATTCGCGGTAAACTCGAAGAAGTTGAATACGCGGCAACTGGTAAGACCAAAGAATTAGAATCTCGACTTGCAGAATTTGGTTCGCGTGTGCCACCACCAGCTGGCGTTCCGGGCGAACTATTAGTTCAGGATGAAGAAGCCATTTCTAAAATCACAGGCCCAGCGGCCGATCAGTTCAAACAAGGTTTGATGGCGGTACGTAATGGGAATTTCCCAGCTGCAGAGGAAATCATGTCTGGCTTTGCAACTGCAAACCCTGATACGGCTTTCACGGATAATGCCTTATTTTGGGTTGGGGTTTCTCGCGATCTGAGAAATAATTTTGACGGTGCGATCCTCGCCTACGGCGATGCTTATAAGCGCTTTCCCGCAGAAGATCGCGCAGCTGTAGCATTATATTATCTCGGCGATTCATTTATTAAAAGTGGACTTAAAGATGAAGGGATTGCAACTTTTGAACGCCTTACAGAAGATTATGCTTCTTCTGAATATGGTGAAAAAGCTGCAGTGCGCCTGAGAGAGCTAGGAAAATTAGCTCCCAAACAAGTCTCGAAGAAACGTTAAGAAAGCCTACAACGCAATATGCAGCAGTTTTTTGTGGCGCGTTCGATTAGCGCGTTAAAATCTTACATTGGTTCTTTGCCATTAGGCGTTGCGATCGGGAACTTCGATGGATTGCATCTTGGGCATCAACGTCTAGCGACTAGCCTGGTTGAGTCTAGTGCATTACAGGACCAAAACGCGATTCCAATTGTGCTTAGTTTTTACCCGCACCCGCGAGTATTCTTTGAGAAGCAGCATAAAAATTTGAGTGTAGATTTGGGTCGATTAAACCCAATCCTTTCTCTTCCAGAAAAGGGACAACTACTTAAGAGTTGGAAAATTGCTGGAATGTGGTTGCAGCGTTTTACCGATGATTTTGCGAATCAGAGCCCACAAGAATTTGTCGAGCATTGCTTATTGCCGCTACCGAATCTTAAGCTTGTAGTCGTCGGGCATGACTGGCAGTTTGGAAAAGCACGGTCGGGCAATGCCGCACTGCTACGTGAGTTATTAAAGCCCCACGGAATTGAGGTTCAAATCATTGAACCGGTAATGCACGCAGGAACACGTGTAAGCACGAGCCAAGTTAAAGCGGCACTTGATCGCGGCGCAGTCGAAGCTTTGCCGGAGTTGTTAGGACGTCGTTTTGTGATGCGCGGCGTTGTTTCTCATGGGGATGCCCGTGGACGCAAACTCGGAATTCAGACTTTAAATATTCGCCCACGGCTGAGGTATTTGCCTCGTGAAGGTGTTTACATCACTGAAGCTTTAATTAAAGATCATCGCTATCCTGCGGTCAGTAACCTTGGGGTCAGGCCCACCTTTGGTTCTGGCTCGCCGCGCTTACTGGAAACTCATATTTTAAGTGCGCAGATTCCTGAGCTTTATGGTTCTCAAGTGGAAGTGATTTTTCATCAACGCTTACGTGATGAGCAGAAATTTGATTCAGCAGAAGCGCTGCGTACGCAAATCACAAACGACATCGCCCAGGCGCGAAAATATTTTGGAATTTAGTTAAACACTCAACTTTCTTGTGATATGACCCATCGCGTTAAACATGAATTTTTATTGCACGCAGGGCGTGAGGGGGATCGACTCGATAAATTGATTACGCATGCTGCGCAATTACTGCCAGAGTCTGAAAGACCTAAGGAGCTTTCCTCGCGTTCACAAGTGGCCCGCTTGATTGAGACAGGTTGTGTCACTTTGCGGGGAAAAATCCAGGATAAGCCAGGCTTACTGATTGAAGGTCAGGAACGTGTGCAAATTAGCGTTGAAGTTAAAAGCCTTGATGCTTTGGCTCCCGATCCCAATATCCCGCTAGAAGTCATCTATGCTGACGAGGATCTGGCTGTGATTAATAAGCAAGCTGGATTAGTAGTGCATACTGGCGCTGGTGTTAAGTCGAGTACACTTGTGAACGCATTAATTTCTCATTTCGGTGAGAGCATTAAGCGTGTTGGCAGCGATCTGCGGCCGGGTATTGTTCACAGACTCGATAAAGATACTTCAGGTTTGATGGTCGTTGCCCTCAATCAAACTAGTTATCAAAATTTAATCAAGCAGTTTTCCAGTCGATCAATTTCTCGAACGTACTATGCCTTGGTGGAGACTTTACCAAGAACAGGACCTGAAATCGATGCGCCAATTGGACGCGATCAAAAGAATCGCGTGAAAATGGCGGTTGCAAGACAAGGCGGAAAGTCGGCAGTGTCACTCTGGAAGGTTGAGGAGGAACTTAAGCACGGCTATCTCTTGGAGGTTAAAATTCTATCAGGGAGAACACATCAAATTCGTGTACACTTAAAGCATGTCGGAGCTCCGATAGTTGGGGACCAGACTTATGGAAGTCTCTCGGGGATGAGAGCACCTAAGCCGATTAAGGATGCTGTTAAGGCCTTTGGTCGGCAGGCTTTACATGCGGCTGCACTGGAATTGATTCATCCGCGCAGTGGTGAAAAGTGCGCTTGGAAGATACATTTGCCCGCAGACATGGAATTTTTGGTTAATCTTTTTCGCGAAGGCATAAGCTAGAAGTGTTACTCTGTTTTGATTTTGATGGCGTGATTGTAGATTCGCTGCGAGATAATCTGGACTTAATCAATGAGTCGCAGCGCCGTCTCAAGCAAGGCCGCGCAGTCAGGCGTGAAGATCTTGCGACTTTATCCAGCATGACATTTCAAGCCGTAGGGCAGTTGATTGGAATTGAGCGAGAAAAAATCGAAGAATTTACGCGAGTCATTTATGACCTACAAAAAGAGACCGATCATCAAGCAGGGTGTTTTTATGGCGTGCGCGAAGTCCTGCAGGAGCTTTCTCAAAAAAACACTTTGGTTATCGTTTCAGCAAGTGAGAGTGAGTCGATCTGGGAATTTTTAAGACGTGAAAAGTTAAATAATTTTATTACTGAAGCTTTAGGTGGAGAGTCTTACACTTCAAAAGCTGAACGCATTAGACAGGCATTGCAAATTTTTCAAATTGCTGCCAACGAAACGTATATGATTGGTGATTCACGTAGCGATATTCGAGAAGGTAAAACTGCCGGGGTAAGAACTATTGGTGCAGCATGGGGATATCAAGCCGCTGAAGTGCTAAGACTTGAAGCACCAGACTACATTGCCGCAAGCCCGCGAGATTTATTGGAATTTCTACATGAATCAACTAAGGTATTCTAAGATATTTTCTGCGGGCGGGTGGATAGTAGAGCCGTGGTTAGCTGAAGGCATTCACCATGGTTTTTTGGATAAAAGCTATGATTTAAGTCGACCTAGATGGGAGTGGGAGGTGTTAGACTACCCACAGGAATTTAAGAATCTTCAGCTACTTAAGCAAATTCACTCAAGCCTAGTGTTTTGCTGCGAAAGTAACCCCGTACCTGAAAATTCGGCTGGAAATTCTGAGCCAGGGGCAATGCCGGAAGGGGACGGCTGGTACGGCCTTCACCCTAGCCCAACTAAGCAAATTCTCATGGGTATTAAAACCGCTGACTGCATCCCAGTGCTACTCATTGATCAATCTCGCAAATACAGAGCCGCACTCCACTGCGGATGGCGGTCTGCAGCACAACAAATTCTCACAAAAACTCTTAAGATCTTTAAACAACAGAATATTCTTCCAGCTACAATTGAAATCGCTCTCGGACCCGGCGCTCAAGCTTGCTGCTATGAAGTCGGAGAAGAAGTTTTTCAGGAATTTTCTCTATCGGCACATGCACTTGGCTTTGATCTGCACAGTCAAAAAATTCGTGTCGACACAGTAAATCAAAGCTATCTGAGCGTTTCGAATTTCTTAATCGCAGAAGCGCAAGCATTTGGAATTAAAGCAACAAATATTTACAACACAAATGTCTGCACAATTTGCGACCAAAGACTTTTTTCATTCCGGCGTGAAGCAGATGCATCAGGTCGACAACTTTCCTTCATAACAAATTTTTGAAGACTTCAATTTGACTTTCGTCAAAGCCAAGGTCGATAATATTATACCTGTATCATTTCTAGCTGGAGGAGACCTGATGGAAAATACTGATCGAGAACTTCTACTTAACCTTACTAACTCCAATTACACTCTAAGACGCCTCTACCACGAACATCTTGAACTAGAACATAAGCTTGAATCACTACGTAGCAGCACCGCCGCACTTCTAAATGCAAGTGCAGAAGAAAAAGCTTTAAAGTGGCGCAAACTCCGCGGCATGGATAGAATCATGTCGATTCTCAAGGAACATAAAGCGGCATCACGCAATTAATTGCGCGCTAAAACGCACAGATTTAGACCAGTTTGACTCAATCTACTGATCCAGAATGAGTATTCGTTGAAATTTATTGGAAACAGCATCGATCAATCTGACGATATATAGATATGGGAAATAATTGAGGAACTTGTTTTCCTCAAGGACCTCCGAGTGCTGTTTTTAAGTAGGTTTTAACTTGATCGTTCTAATGCTCTTTAATTTCTATCGTGGCTTTGCGCTGTGCATTTTTGTCTATGCAACATTTTTCAATGCGCTTGCTGCGCAGGCTGAGCAGGAACTGATACCTGTTGTTCCAAGACAGGCAAAGGATTTCGAAAAATTTCTCGGAATTAATTTAATCCTTACCAATAACGATTACGGATTCGCTGAGGAATCGTCGATTTTCGATGAAATTGTGCTACCACGCATGCGCGAGCTGGGTATTAAAAACGTTCGGGATGCAACAGCCTGGGGAAATTATACGCTCTATCGCCATTCTCAGAAACTAAATGCATTAGAAGATTTAGGCATATCGTTTTACTTAAGCACGCTACCTGAGCGCGCGAGCATGAGTCTGGCTGATGTAGCGGAGGAAGTTGAGAAAATAAACTGTCTAAAAAACGGTTGCACAAGGTATATTTATAATTTAGAACCAGTAGATTCAATTCTTGGTCTGATTGGTCCTAATGAAACCGATCATGTAGCTAGTTTCTTGCGCCACTGTGAGAATACCAACCAAGAAATTCCTGAGGGCTTGGACTGGTACCAACGGGTAAATTTTTGCTACGCAGGTTGGGAAGAGCGGCTGTTAAGTTATACGCAAAATCTGCATTCTCTAGTGAAAAGTGATCAAAACCTTAACACTTTAAAAATTGTTGCCCCAACACTTGTCAATTTGCCGCAATATCCATTTCATACTCAATCTGGAACGGAAGCTAACTTATGGGATTTATTAAAGCCGCTTGCGCAATATACTGATTATGGCTCAGGCAATTTATATACTTGGAAGAAAACTCATCGTTGGGGAGCAATTCCGAATGAAGTGCCAATGCGCTCAAGTTTTTTTGAAAGTGGCGGCGTTCAACAAAAACTGATCGTAACCGAGTTTGGCTATTATACTCAGCCGTTGAACGAATTCGATCTAGATGTTTCGACTGCTGAAACCCAGTCGAAGAAGATGATTGTTTCTGCTTTCGATTATTTTCAGTCTGCCCAAGTTGAACATGCCTTTATTTTTGAACTTCTCGATCGGCCCTCAGCGTTAAGTAGTAAAGAGGCAAGTTTTGGAATTTTAGATTCTACAGGAAATCCTAAGCCTGCGTTTCACACATTCAAGCGCACCATGGAATTACTTAAGGACACGACCTCAGCTAGTCAATTGACGCCGCTGACAATCGCAGTTAGTGAAAGTAGCGGCACTGTTCATAGTCAACTATTTTTAAAATCAAGCGGGGATTATTTGCTCGCACTATGGAATGACCCAAATCTTGAAACAGTTGATGGTCTTGATCGACTCCAAACTACTACGATTAACTTAGCGGAAGACTATAATCTCTCCGTATATCGACCAGCGTTGTCAGATCAGCCATTACAAGTGCTCACTGCCCAACGCACAATCACGCTGGATGTACCAGACGATCTAGTGATTATAAAAATAACTTCTGTTATTCCTGATGCTCCGCTTCCACCTCTACCACCTGCAACTTGCAAAATGAAAATTTCAAAGAAGAAATCGTATTATTCTCTTCGTTTTGAAAATTCTGCTGCGAAATCACGCATTACTCTGCAACGTAAATCGTCCCAGATTTGGAAGAAAGTATGGCGAAAAACTATTAGTACTAGCAAGAGCTTCAAATTCAAGGTTTCCAGAAATCGTAAATACCGCATCACGAGCTCCAACTGCGGGTCGATTACGCTAAAATAAAATTAAACACTTAAAGTTTTGCAGCCTTGTCGCTACGCTCAAGCCAACTCAGCAAGCTATAAGCGCAAGGAACAACTAACAGCGTAAAGAAGGTGGAAACAAGCATACCTCCGAGAATTGCCACTGACATCGGAATTCGACTTTCTGCTCCGGGGCCAAGTGCTAATGCCGGTGGAATTGCCGCTGCAATACAGGTAAAAGAAGTCATCAGAATCGGACGCAGTCGTGTCGACCCAGCCTCAAGTAGCGCTTCACGCACACTTAAACCCTCAACGTCACGTTTGTGATTGGCAAATTCTACAAGTAAAATCGAGTTTTTCTTGACGATTCCCATCAGTAAGATCATGCCGATCATGCTATAGAGGTTAATCGAGAGATCTCCTAAATAAAGCGCGCCAAGAGCACCTGTAACGCTAAAGGGAAGCGCTAACAAAACTGTAAAGGGGTGAATAAAACTATTAAACTGCGAGGCTAAGACCATATAGGCGATAACAATGCCCAGGATGAGCACAAAATTCAGACTTTTAAAGGATTCAACAAAAGTCTGCGCACTGCCGCTCAGGTATAGTTTGTAGCCTTTTGGTAAAAGTTCATCGCCAAACTTGTCAATTTCTTCAAGGATTTTTGCCTGCGAAGCACCAGGCGCGATATTGGCAAAAATTGAAATTGAGCGCTGCCGATTTTTCCGCGTAATCGTCTGTAAGGTAGGCACAGTTTCAATTTTAACAACTTTATTGAGCGTAACTAATTCGCCATGGTTATTACGCACAGTCAGGTTCAGTAGATCGTCTGCGCTAACGCGTTCGTCGCCCTTGAGACGGATACGCACATCGTAGCGCCTTCCACCATTGGTAAATTTACCCTCACGGATTCCGCCAATCGCAGCACTAATGGTATTTGCTAAATTCTCAACATCAACTCCATACTCAGCGGCTTTATCTCTGAGTGGCCAAACACGGACTTCGGGCATGCCTAGGCGATAATCCGTATCTAAATCAGCAACGAGTCCGGTTTTACCTAAACGCTCGACAATTTTGTCGCTAGTTTCCTTAAGTTTATTCCAGTCATCACCGCGAATATTAAATTCAACAGGAAAGCCCCGTTGTGCCGTGAACCCACGCATGCTTAGGTCTTGCAGCACGACTTTAAGGTTTTGAATTTTGCCTAAGTCAGCGCGAAACTGTGACATGAGAGTTTGCTGATCGAAGGCGCGGTCTTTACGCTCTTTAAGTGAGACAAAAACCATGCCTGTATTCACTTCGCCTCCACCAAAGCCACCAACAGCTAGAAAATAGCGCCGCACTTCTGGGCGAGTTTTTAAATACGCTTCGACTTCGGTCAGGACAGTGCTGGTATATTCAAGTGAAGACCCAAGTGGCGTTTGGAGGCGCATCAAGAACATGCTTTGATCTTGTGCAGGGATAAACTCCTTACGCAGTGATTTTGCTAGCGATAAAGAGGCAATGAAAATCCCAATGGCAAGGCAGAGAACTAACCAACGCCAGTTTAAACAAAATCCGAGAATCGATCGATAGATTCTGGCAGTGAAGCTGAAACTTGCATTAATAATTCTCACAAAAATGCCAGCTTTGTTTGGATTTTCCATGAACTGTGAGCAGCGCATCGGGGTTAAGGTGATTGCTTCAAGTAGCGAAAGTAAAACAGCTGTTGAAATTGTAATGCCAAACTGGAAGAAGAACTTACCGATAATACCTTTCATGAAAGCGACTGGTAAGAAAATTGCAACTACCGCGATCGAAGCTGCTACTGCAGCAAAGGTAATTTCCCGGGCTCCGTCACGCGCTGCGTTAAGTTTGTCTTTGCCCATGTCTCGATGACGGTAAATATTCTCTAAGACCATAATTGCATCATCAACGACGATGCCAATCGCTAGCGCTAGCCCGAGGATCGTAAAGAAGTTTAAAGTAAAGCCCATGAAGTAGAGCACTGTGAATGATCCAATAATCGAAGTAGGGATTGAAAGTAGGATGTTAAATGTTGAAACCCAAGACCCAAGAAAGAGCCAACACACAACTGCGGTTGCTAGTGCGGAGAGCACAAGCGTAAATTCAGTTTCTTCAATTGATTCACGAATAAATCTAGTGCTATCAAAATTGATTCCCAATTCGATGTCGGGCGGTAGCGTGACCCTGAGATCCTCAACTTTTTTGGAGACAAGTTGCCCAATTTCAACTGCATTTGAGCCCCGTTGTTTTTTAATGCCGAGACCGATTCCAGGAATGCCATTTACACGAGAGACCCTACGAATATCACTTAAGCCGTCTTCAATCTGAGCAATGTCCTGCAAGCGAATGCTGGTGCCGAAAATTGGTCGGCCCCCGCGCTCGGTGATCAGCATTGCGCCAATCTCTTCAGGGTTTGTGCCTTCTCCCATCATGCGCAGATTTAATTCTTGTTTGTCATTCTCAATAATTCCTGCAGCTGACTCGATATGCCCACTCCGAATGGCTCGCTGAACGTCTAAGATCGTAAGCTCATATTGCTTTAATTTTTGGTTATCAACCCAGATGCGGAGATTCCTCTCGGTAAATCCACTTAAGGTGATTTCTCCGACCCCGGGGATGATTTGGAATTGATCTTTGAGTGAGAGGTCCACGAAGGTGATAATTTCTCGAAGCGAGCGCGTCTTAGACGATACTCCAAGATAGATAATAGGCTGGTCGTCGGGGTTATTCTTAGAAATTGTCGGTGGGTCAACTTCAAGCGGCAGACGAATGCGGCTAATACTAGCTTGAACTTCCTGAAGCGAAGAGTCGATATCGCGGTCGAGCTCAAATTCAAGCGTAATGTTTGCCTGCCCTTGGCGAATGCTTGAACTCATGTCACGCAGCCCCTGAACAGAAATCACAGCTTGCTCAATGCGGTCAACAATTTCAGTTTCCATGATCTCCGGAGCAGCTCCACTCCAGGAGACGTTGACGTTGAGCACAGGAAAGTCGACGTCCGGCATTTGGCTGATGCCCAGTCGTTGGAAAGAAATCCAACCAAAGACGATCAGTGCAGCCATGAGCATCCAGGCAAAAACAGGGCGCTTAATGGAAAGGTCAGAGAGGGTCATAAATGTTTTTCATAGCTCGGTTGTTGTGTTTGCTGAATATCCTAAATAGTTATGGGAAACGCGATAAACACTTAAATTACTGAATTGTAGAGTTGCTTCCACCGCTTCCTGGAATAACATCCCCGGCAGCAACTTGAAGTTTAATTTTACTAATTTGTTCGTCGATTCTAACGCGCAGTAGTCTTCGTTTGGCGTTTTGCAGTTCACGGATTGATTGCAGCACTTCTAGGTTTGTAACAACTCCAAGGCTGTAGTCGGCCTTCTGTGCCGTATAGTCTTTCTCAATTGCATCTACTAGTTCATTTAAACGCAGGTGTTCTTGAAATAGCGCCTCGTAGTTTGCGTAGGCAATGCGAATCTCACTTTCAGCTTTACGCTTAAGCTCTTCGCTTCTTAACTGCTCGCTGCGCAGAGTTGCTTGCTTCTGCGCAATCCGCGCGTCAATCCGGCCCGATTCAAATACCGGGACATCGAGTTGCAGCATTAAATCTGCGGATCTGTCCGTGTCGGGGGATTCAATTGGATAGTAATTACCTTGCAGTGATAAGCTGGGCCATTTTTCACGTTCGGTTGCCTTGAGTTGATGGGCAAGCGCGGCTTGATTTTGACTGGCAGCGAGAATGTCGAGACGATTGATCCCAAGTTCAAGATAGTTATTCAGTGGCTCGGGTCTTAGATTTGGAATATTAGCTTCCAGCTTGAGATCCTCAAGACGAATTCCCGAGAGATAGACGAGCATTTCCTTAGAAGCCTGCAGCAGGCCTTTAATTTGGCTTTTTGTGGTCTGATTGTCGGCAATATCTGCTTGGGCCGAATACTTGGCACCTTCTCGTTCTTTGCCAAGCTTAACAAATTCTTCGATTTCCTGGATGCGTTTTTCGAGTACTGCTTGGGTTAGATCGAGCTCGACTAGATCTTTTTGATAAAGGACTATTTGGTAGTAGAGCTTGGCAACTTCCTCGAAAAGTAATTCTTTAGCACGCATTGTCAGCAGTTTACGTGATTCGATTTCGGCCTGTGCTGCATCGGCAAGATAAAAATCTCTAAAGCCGGAAAAGAGTGGTTGAGTGATGTTTAACGCACCTTGTAAACGGTCTTTGCGCGTGCCTGAAAATCCAGAATTTGACCCTTGGCCAAAATCAGAATTGCCTGAGGAATTTGTTGAGCTATCGTTACGTAAGCGCTCAGTGAGGATAAAATGTATTTTGGGGTAGATTGCAGCGACTGCTTCTTGGTAGCGCGCTTCAGCGAAACGAATGCCGGCCTCGTCAATTTTTAAGGATTCACTTTGTGCAAGTGTTGCTCGATAAATTTGGTCGAGAGTAAATGGGCTTGATTCTGTGAAAGTTTGCTTGGGCTCTTTCCTGGCTTTTGCAGGTGGCAAGGACTGATCGGCTGCAAACGTTACTCCTGCAGTTGTTAAAATAAAGATCACAGTAATGACGTATAACTTATGCAAAATGCTCATTGAAATTCCAAAAGATGTGCTGCGATAAATGTTTGAGAGTTAAGCACAAACATACGGGGCTAGGCAAAGCAGAGTTAAAAACTAAGAAGATTCAAGTTGCTATTTTATTAAGTCAAGAGATGATCACAACGAAGTGTAGTAGTAAACTATAATCGAATGGATCTCGAGATAATTCCTGCTGGCCGCTCCGAGTGCTCTTGCTGAAAATTTTTCTCGGTCGTACTCGGCCAAGCCAACCTTCGTGATTAGCTGAACGAACTGAGGCTGGCCTGCGTAGGCCCTCGAAAAACTTCCACCAAGCTCCACTCTGCGCTTGATCGAAAACAGAAATACTCAATAACGCTCATTAAAACAGCTAGTGCGAACTCACACTGCTGGTTGCTTTAAAACCAGACTGTAGGGAGCTAAGGTTAGTCCTTGAAAGGTTCACGCGTGACAATTGAAGTGTGGAGGTAAAGGGGGCGAGAATAAGGGGGGTGACGGTGAAAGGCGCTAACCTGTATCAAAAACCGTCACCCCGCAGTGGGTCATGTGCCATATCCTTGCATGAAAGCTGGGATTTTTGCTAACTCGGCTGCTTCGAAATAGCGCTCGAATTGAGCCCAATCGAGATCCAGCATTTCTCCGCGCCGGATGTCTAGCCAAGGTAGCGTGACTCGAGCGCGAATATCATTCGGATCCTGAGCGAGTTTGGCAAGAGCAAGTAGTGGAGCACTGTTCTCTTCGGAATATTCAGCATCAAGCCGGTGTTCGTTGAGCAGCACCCTCGATCGCCCATCGTGAAAAAGCTCGATCACAAGTGTCGGTGTTGTGCCTTGATCAAATGCAGGGTAAATAGCAATTCTTGCCTCTTCCCCATTTCGACCAGTCAGATACCCCAACTCGCCTTTAAGGCGTTGATGATCTACTTCCCAGATGGGATCGCCAGTGTTTTCTGGCTCTTGAAGCCTAAGCCAACGCATCAGAATATGATACGCCGAGCACATGGCTTCAATTTCACGTTCTCTATTTTCCATGGTTACCTCGTCCCTGAATCAGGGGGATTTTTGACAAGCAGGTAATTACAAGCAGGAATGCTTGCCAAAAATCTCCCTGGATTGGATCGGGCTAGCTGAGATTAACTCTTGAAAAAACCGTAAAAGTTTCACCGTCGCCCCGCAAAGCTTTAGTCAGCTTAGCAAAGCGACAAATAGAATCTTCCCCCGATGAAAATTAGAAAGAACAGGCCTTCCTTGGACTTATTCTCACTAGTTATGCTGCGCTATTCAACGTTTATTACATTTAAACTTGCAATTAATTGATAATATTCGTTAATACATCTCTAGAATAGGTATTCGGTTTAGATCATGGATCAGTCAGAGCTCGTCATGGAACGTAAAGAATATAAAGTCGCAGTCGTCGGTGCCACTGGCGCAGTCGGCCGAGAAATGGTTTCGATTTTACAAGAACGCGATTTCCCTGTCGCAGAATTACGATTATTAGCAAGTCCAAAGTCACTCGGAGAGGGCGTCGAATTTAAAGGCAAAGATATCCCGGTGCAAACAATCGGCTATGATACTTTCGATGGCATCGAGATTGTGCTCTTAGCCGCAGGCAGTACGGTCAGTAAAGAGGTTGCTCCAAAAGCGTGTGAACGTGGCGCCTTGGTGATTGATAACTCCAGCGCTTTTCGGCGCATGCCAGAAATTCCACTCACTGTGCCTGAAGTTAATGAAAAGACGTTGCATGAGCTTTGCGCTAAGCGTAAAGGCGCAAAAGGACTACTTGTTGCTAATCCAAATTGTTCAACGATTCAATTGGTTGTTGCACTAAATCCGCTCAAGCAAGCCTATGGTCTTAATCGCGTCATCGTTTCGAGCTATCAATCCGTGTCTGGTGCAGGCCAAAAGGGCATTCGCGAATTAAGCGAACAATCCAGAAGCCTTTTTTCTATGCAAGAAATGGGCGCCCCGGAAATTTTCCCTGCGCCAATCGCATTTAATTGCATTCCGCAAATTGGATCTTTCGATCAAACAGGCTACTCGGAAGAAGAAGATAAAATCATGTTTGAAACAAAAAAAATCCTCGAAGATCAAACATTAGCCGTTGCGGCGACAGCAGTACGCGTGCCTGTATTTCATACGCACTCGGAGTCTGTTTACGTTGAGTTAAAGAAAGACGTGCCGCTGGCAGAGATTATCGAAATGCTGCGTAAGGCCCAAGGAATTGTTCTTGACGAGAGTCAATATCCAATGCCGCGTGATGTTGCGGGAGCGGATGCCGTCTACGTAGGCCGTGTGCGTAAAGACCCGTCGAATCCACTTGGCGTGCATTTTTGGGTTGTTGCTGATAATTTACGTAAAGGTGCGGCACTGAATGCCGTGCAAATCGCAGAAAGCGCTCTTAAATATTTGTAATTTAACTTTAAAGCTAGGTCTGACGGGATTAGAATTCCTCTTCTTCAGGTGCGTCTAGCAAAAAGCCCATCCCGAGTGCGCCTAGAAAAAGCATCCAGCTAATACTTAAGCAAACTGTAATCTGCATCGGATCGAGCTTAGGCATAAAGCAATTTCCAAGAGCAAAAATTGCACCTAGGCTATAAAGAACAATTAGTTGCTCAAGTGATGGGAATAGCCCAGCATCGATCTGTGAATTGGTGTGTAATTTTTGTTGTTCTCTAGCCATATGCTTATTAAAACCTTCCTCTAACCCTTAGTTTCGGCACGATCTGGAATTTTCTTGAGGAATCAGTACCAGTTATCTGTATATGTGATGTTTTGGAGGGATTTTGTGCTTCAAGAAAGTATAGAATATGTGTTCTAGGGAGGTCTTAGATTTTAGTTATGAAGTGTAAAATTGTGCTGGAATACGATGGTTCGAAGTTCTCTGGCTGGCAATTTCAGCCTGGGGAGCGCACCGTACAAGGTGAGCTAGAAAGTGCTCTACTTGTGATTGCTAAGGCTTTAGCGAAAAAACGCGGCGAGATTTTTGAGCAAAAAATCAATGTCCAAGGCAGCGGACGGACAGATTCCGGGGTTCATGCGCTGGCCCAGGTTGCAAGCTTTACCTGGCCCGATTTCTTGTCGCAAGATTTGCTGCAATTTGAACGATCGCTTGATGCGATTACGCCCAGAGAAATTGCAATCAAAAGCCTTGAGCAGGTAGCAGATGATTTTGATGCCCGCTTTGCTCCGCATATTAAAGCCTATCGTTACACTTATTTGCTACGTAATGGCTCAACTGGGTTTTACGAAAATCGTGCTTGGTTAGTGAGAAATCAGCTCAAGATTGCTAAAATGTGTCACGCGGCAAGATTGTTTACGGGCAAGCATGACTTTAGGTCTTTTCGTGCGCTTGATTGTTCATCGCAAACAACAGAACGCACAATTCTTCGTAGCGAATGTTTCCGCTTGAGCGCTGAGGAGCTAGTTTACGAAGTCGAAGGAAAAGGTTTCTTGAAGCATATGGTGCGGACCATTGCTGGCGCTTTGCTTGCAGTCGGCAAGGGCGACTTAGACGAAGGTGATTTACAGGCAATGCTTGACGGTGCACCGCGTCGCCAGATTATTCAAACTGCTCCTGCCCATGGACTCTGCATGCAGTGGGTGAAGTATGGGCGCGATCCGCATGAGAAATAGTAAAACTCTTGTTCAAGCGATCCTGTAATCGCATAGCAGCTTAGGCTTGAACTTGAACTTGAACTTTTTCTTATCTTCAGTCTTCTTTGCTCCGTGTCCAGTCCTTAGAGCAATTCACTATTTTGCTACATAGAATCGCGAATTGCTCTAATTCCCCAACAATCGGTCAAGCCAACTACGTCGATGCAGAGCTTGATTTGAACCAAAGTCGCCGT
The DNA here is from genome assembly GCA_016786595.1 of bacterium. Classification (NCBI taxonomy): domain Bacteria; species bacterium. Next base: position 40,224 of record JAEUWB010000011.1, read on the forward strand.
GATCGTCACCTTCGTAATCTCTGCCACCCCGTCCACCATGCAGGCGACACTCAGTAACCGGTTCTGTGCCTTCAACGAAAACCTCTGTGACGACACTTTCTTGCTCGCAATCTTCGGTTGCAAGCATTCCACTTTGACTATCAACCTCCTTAAAAGTCACTCCTGGTGGTGGAATAAATCTGCCCTCCGGTTCAAGGCCTTTCACGCAGAGCATATATGAGGCCCAAATTGGCGCAGCTGCTTTTGCTCCGGTAAGTCGCAGTGGCGTGTTATCGTCAAAACCCAGCCAGACTACGGTCGCTAAATTTGGAGTAAAGCCAGCGAACCAAGCATCACGCAAATCATTTGTCGTTCCAGTTTTTCCTGCCGCGTCACCTTGGTAGCCCATGCTGCGGATTACGTCTCCTGTCCCTGAATTTACAGCATCTTGAAGAATCGTCGTGAGCACATATACAGCTGCAGGTGACGCCAACTGCGTTTCAGAAATTGCAGCTCGGTGAGAGAGTTGCTCGCCATCTGCAACAGCTAATACTGGTCTAAGTGTCACTGCTGTACCACCATTTGCTAGGGCTGCATAGGCATGAATCAGTCTGAGCGGGCTAATTTCTCCAGCACCAAGCGCCAGCGCTGGCACGCGTGGGAGATTTGTACCAAAACCAAAGGCAGCGGCAGTCTGCGCAATAGCATCAATGCCGATTTTCTGCGCCAAATAAATTGTTGGTAAATTTAAAGAATGCATTAAAGCAAACCGTAGCGTTACGTCGCCTCGGTACTTATGGTCATAGTTTGCAGGAGACCAAGGGCCTGATCCGGGAATGTTAATTGTAGTCGGTTCGTCACTCAGGAGACTAGTCGTGCGCGCAACGCGGTATTGATTTAGCTTGCGGTCAAGTGCCGTTAAGTAAACAAAGGGTTTAAAAGTCGATCCCGGCTGACGTGATGCTAAATTGACGTGATCGAACTGATTTTTTGCGTAGTCTCGTCCACCGACCCAGGCACGGATTTCGCCAGTTTGGGGCACAACCGAAACAAGTGCCGCCTGCGCCGGAAGTTTGTGTTTGCCTAGATGTGGATAGGCTTTCTCAAGTTGGATTAAAGTACTACTCAACGCTTGCTCGGCACAGTTTTGATATTCACGGTCAAGCCCGGTGTAGATCTTCAACGGATTTTTTGTGTTTAAAATATCGCCTAAATAGTCACGCACTGATTTTTTGAGATAATCCAGAAAATATGGGGCCGGTGAGGCGAAATTGGTGTTTTTCGCAATCACGGTTTTCTGGCGCACGCTTTGGTCGTATTCGGATTTTGAAATTTTTTCTAATTCGAGCATTTTTTGTAGTACAAGATTGCGGCGCTGCACGGCGCGCTCAAGGTGACGGCGCGGGGAATAGCGCGTTGGGCCTTTAACCAGGCCAGCCAAGAGTGCTGCTTCTGCCAAGCTTAATTCCGGTGCTTGCTTGTTGAAAAAGTAACGGCTTGCTTGCTGGAAGCCATGAATTGCAGTGTTGCCTTCTTGACCTAGGAAAACCTCGTTTAAGTAAAATTCAAGAATCTGATCTTTGCTAAATCCAAGCTCAATCAGCACGGCAGAAATTGCCTCAAAAGGCTTACGTAGAACTCCTGGCCAGGAGTTAAAAAATAAGTTTTTTGCTAACTGCTGAGTTAAAGTCGAACCTCCTTGGACAAAGGCGCCGCGACGGATATTGGTAAAAATCGCCCGAGTAATGCCTATTGGGTCGATGCCAAAATGGTAATAGAAACGCTCATCTTCAATGCTTAAAATCGCACGGATTAAACTCTTGGGATAAGAACTTAGAGTTAATTGCGAGTTGATGCGACTTCCCTCAGAGCCAAGGATGCTTAATTGCTCCGGTTCCAGACTGACCTGAGAGAGATTGCGTTGGGCTTTGCGGTCATACAGGGTCTGAATACTGCCAGCGTTAATTGCGATATCAATTAGTTTGCTGGGGACATTTCCAGTATCGGCTGAAATGAATGAACGTAAATGAATACGGATTCCGTCTGGGGTCTCCTGATATTGTCCAGGTTGAAGCTCGAGTGTATTTAAGTCGACTTTTGAATACTGTAGGCGTGCTAGACGATCGAAGAGTTTAACCGCATTGACCTGTTGATCGAGGTGAAGCGGGAATGCACGACTTAAGATTAAGGAAGACTCTTCCAGATTGCGTTCGTGGATTTTATAAATCACCAGACGACGCATAAAAACCGAGCTGCCCCAGAGACAGAGCATAATCATGGCAGAGAGGGCCAAAAACCCTCGAAGCATGCGTTTTTTACGCGAACGTTTGCGCCTCTTCCTTGCCATTATTGCTTAAAATCCTTAATAGACTTCTTTTGAATTTTTAATTCAAAAGAAGTTTAATGAGTAAGGTCCGTGCAGGGACCAGAGATTGATTTATCAGTTACCCCTGAGGGACACAAATAGCAGTAACACGAAGAACCCATGGCGGGGAATTTCTAGCTGGATCAAGAGCTGAGTTTGCTGATATGCAACAAGAGATAAACGATCATTTAGTAGGGAAGTAAAATGTCAGGTCATTCTAAGTGGAGCACAATTAAGCGTAAGAAGGGTGCTGCCGATGCAAAACGCGGCAAGATTTTCACTAAAGTCATTCATGAAATTTCTGTCGCAGTGCGCGAGGGGAAAAGTGGCGATGCGGCGAGTAACCCCCGGTTGCGACTGGCTTTAGATAAAGCCAAGGCTTGTAATCTCCCTGGCGACACAGTGGATCGTGCAATTAAGCGCGCCCTTGGTGGTGAGGGAGCAGAGCAAAAAGAAGAAGTAACCTATGAAGGTTATGGCCCGGGGGGTGTTGCTGTCTTGGTTGAGACGATTACCGAGAATCGCAATCGTACAGTCGGCGAAGTGCGCCATGCTTTTACAAAATGTGGTGGTGCGCTTGGTGAGGCAGGTTGTGTGGGTTGGATGTTTAAAAAGAAAGGATTAATTGCGGTTAAAAAAGAAGCGATCGAGGAAGAGGCCTTATTGGAACTTGTCTTAGGAGCAGGTGCTGAGGATGTCAGCGACGCAGGCGAGCTTTGGGAGGTGATCTGCGAACAGCAAGATTTTATTAATGTGAAAACGGCAATTGATGCCGGTAAACTTAGCCCTGAACTTGCTGAAGTGACGATGATTCCGGCCACGCGCGTTGCGTTAGAAGGTAAAAATGCAGAGCAGATGGAAAGATTGATAGAAATGCTTGATGAGTTGGACGATGTGATGAACGTTTCAACTAATGCCGAGTAGTTATGATTGCTAGTTTGTCGGGAAATATCTCAATGCGCACGCAAGACCGGGTAATTCTCGCGGTGCAGGGCGTTGGCTACGAGGTGCAAATTGGCTCACGTTTACTCGAGGTGCTAGGTCCAGTTGGTTCGAAGGCTGAACTGATTGTTTATACAGATGTAAAAGAAAACGCGATTACGCTTTATGGATTTCAAAATCATAGCGAACGCGAAATGTTTTTAATGCTTAAGCGTGTACAGGGTATTGGCTCAAAAATCGCCCTAGGAATTACTTCGGTCTTAACGCCGGCAGAGCTACTTGGTGCGATTGCGCGTGAGGATCTACGTGCTTTGACCAATATTCCAGGCATCGGCAAGAAAACGGCTGAACGAATTATTATTGAGCTCCGTGAATTAGTACGTTCCATGGCACAGGGTAATTTAAGCAACCTCGATGGTTTTGAACCGGCAGCTACCCCAGGCTTAAAAATCGTTCGCTCGCAAACTCCGGCAAGTAGTCGATCGGATGCGGTAATGGCGCTCGAAAAGCTTGGTTTTAGTCTGGACCGTGCTGAGCGTGCTGTGAATAGTGCCCTTTCGGCTTTATCTGCCGAGAAGCATTCCGATGCCGGTGAAGTTTTAAAGGAAGCACTACTCCATTTGGGGTAATGCAAATTGCATTGACGTTCCCTGGTTTTATCTTTCTTTATTCGTGTCATCCTGAGCTAAGCGACGAGCCATTTTTGGCGAGAAGAGCAGTCAAATGGATCTCCAAGGAATGCGCGCAAATTGTAACCTGCAATTACGCTTGAAGTACTCTTTCTACATTACAATTACTCACAATTATTTCTATATTGCATTTACCATAATAAACGAACTATTCTGACAGCATTATGTCAGATGAAGTAGTAGTTCCATCGCCGGCAGACGATCAAAGCTTTTATGGCCAGGAGGGTTTTGCCTTTAGATCTTACGTCGACCCGGTGGTAAACGAGAACCTCGATACTTTTCAGAACAATCTACGCCCAAGGCAGATCGATGAGTATATCGGACAAAGTAAGGTCCGAGAGAATATTCAAATCGCAATTTCTGCTGCCCGTCGCAGGAGTGATGCTCTGGATCACGTGCTCCTTTATGGGCCCCCTGGTCTAGGAAAAACTTCTCTTGCTCAAGTAATTGCACGGGAGCTTGGAGTAGGGTTTAAGGCTACTTCTGGTCCTGTGTTGGAACGGCCTGGTGATTTAGCTGCGATTCTCTCGGGGCTTAGTGAAAAGGATGTGCTTTTTATCGATGAAATTCATCGCTTAAACCGAGTTGTTGAGGAAATTCTCTATCCAGCCATGGAAGACTCGGCGATTGATATTATCGTCGGCCAAGGCCCTGCAGCACGATCGGTCCGCTTGAGTTTAAAACCTTTTACTTTGATTGGCGCGACAACCCGCATTGGGCTTCTCACATCACCACTTAGAAATCGCTTTGGCATTGTGGAAAGACTTGATTTTTATCAGCCTGAAGAACTCGCACAAATTGTTAAGCGCTCGGCGACAATTCTTGGTGTGAAGATCGAAGACGGTGGGGCCGAAGAGTTAGCACAGCGTTCGCGTGGAACTCCACGCCTTGTTAACCGCCTATTAAAACGTGCCCGTGACTTTGCAGAAGAATATTCGGATGGGACAATCTCGCGTAAGGTGGCTGTGCAAGCACTGGCCTTGCTTGAGGTTGACGCCTTAGGGCTTGATAAAATGGACCGGCTCTTGCTTGAAACAGTAATTGACAAATTTTACGGTGGCCCTGTTGGCGTAGAAACAATTGCAGCAGCGATGAGTGAAGACCGCGGCACAATTGAAGATGTTTACGAACCTTATCTCTTGCAGCAGGGTTTTATTATCCGCACACCGCGTGGTCGCGAAGTTACAGAGCGCGCCTATGAGCATCTCGGGCGTAAGAAAGTTGCTAGTTCTAGCCCACTGCCACTTTTTGAGAAGTAATACAGTTCTAAGCTTAGTTTGCACTTGAATTTGCTTTGAACTTTTAACGGACCAAACGACCCGGCAGCGATTTGTCATCCTGTGTGAGTTTCATGTGAATATAAATGAACATGAAACGAGTCGAATGGATCTCGAAATGATCCGTGTTGATACTGCGCCAAAAAGTGAAACGACCTAGGCTACAAGCTTAAACAATGTTGATTTCGGCAATCAGTCAAGAGCAGGCTTGATCGTAGTAATTACACAGAGTAAATTACGCAGATGAAGTCAAATGAAATCCCAGAGACAAAAGAGCAGGAATTAAATCCAATTCCGATTACCTTATTGCTCGGGTTAATTGGACTTGCCACCTATCTTTTATACGTTTCTCGCGCTGGTGGGGATGAACCACTTGGGTCGGGCGTTGGTTTTTTCCTCTTAATCAACGTTAATATTATTGCTTTGCTGATTTTAGCGTTTTTGATTTTCAGAAACGTGGTTAAACTGATTTTAGACAGGCGCAGAAAAATTTTAGGCTCCCGCCTACGTTCGCGATTAGTCTCAATTTTTGTGCTGCTCACATTAATTCCCGCCGGAATTTATTTTACCTTTGCCAAAGGCACATTTGAATCGTTAATGCGCTCGTGGTTTTCGCCCAAAGTTTCGAAAGCCGTTGACGATGCTTTTGAGGTTGCACGGCTGTACTACGAACAACAGGAAAATGCGCTGAGTCAGGCAGGTAAGCGTATCAGTCTTGAATTTGAAACTGAACTTGTGCGCGACGGCACTTGTGGGAAATCACCTGCTAAGCGCAGCCTGGTTGAGGCAACGCTGAATAAAAAAATTGCTCAAACCTTCACTCAGACTGAGGAATTAAGCGCCGGGGCGCTGCTCCTTGATGAAAATGGCGCGACGATTTTATCAAGCGGCTTGGCAAATAGCAATCAGGGATTGTCTGAGCAGAATCTGGCTTTAGTGAAGCTAGGGACGGCTAAAACCGGACCCGAGGGCGATTTAATTCGTGGGTATTACCCTGTGCTTTGTCCCGGGGAAAGTTCGCCAGCTTTGATTTTAGTGCTCACCGTAAAGCTCCCACAGGAGGTCTTGTCCTATCTTTCAACGATCGTTGATGGCACTGACGAGTATCGGGAACTTTTACTGTTTAAGCGCCCGTTATATTCAAGCTATTTTTTAACTTTATCGATCTTTTCTCTACTTGTAGTTTTTACGGCGATTTGGCTGGGGTTTTATTTGGCAAAAAGTCTGGTCGGGCCGATGCGCATGTTGCTCGAGGGCACTTCAGCGGTTGCCCGCGGGAATCTAGATATTATCTTGCCTGAGGCTGGTGATGATGAGCTTTCGATCTTAACTAAATCATTTAACCAGATGACTTCTGATTTAAAGAATACAACTTCTGAGCTTGAAGAGCGCAGGCGTTACATGGAAGCGGTGCTGGCAACTGTCGAAGTTGGCGTGATCTCGGTTGCTGTTACAGGACAGGTCACGACAATTAATCATGAAGCTGCAGAAATTTTAGAATGTGGTGGGGCTGAACGCGTAATCGGTGAGCAAGAGTCAAAAGTGTTGCCTCAAGTTTTTGTCGATAAGCTAAGGGAATTGCGTGCTGAAATTGCCGAATCCCATGAACTAGTTGGAGTATCAGCCTTGGCGCTTCCTGGAAAGGACCGCGTTAAAGACTTGCAGGTTACGCTGAGTGTCCTCGTCAGTGAACATGATCACAATGTGGTACTTGGACATGTTGTTTTAATTGATGATGTAACTGAGCTTTTAAGTGCGCAGCGTCTTGCCGCCTGGCGTGAAGTAGCACGTCGCATTGCGCACGAAGTCAAAAATCCACTCACCCCGATTCAACTTAGCGCCGAGCGCATTAAGCGTAAAATTGCCAAATCTGAAATCGATACACAGACGTTTTCGGAGAGTGCTGATTTGATTATTTCTCAAGTTGAGACGTTGCGAAAACTAGTCAACGAGTTTTCACAATTTGCACGGATGCCGCGTCTGCAGCGGGCTGCCGTGGATTTAAATGAAATTGCGCTTGAAGTAGTGAGTTTATATAAGTCTGCACATGGCAATATTCGCTTCGAAATGGAGTGTAGCCGACTGCCCATTATGCAGCTTGACCGCGAGCAGATTAAGCGCGCCTTGGTGAACTTGTTTGAAAACGCCTGTGAAAGTATCAAGGAGAGATTTGCCGCCGTGTCTAGCACTGGGTCTGGTGGGGCGATTTGTTTACGCACGCGCTTGCTCGAAGAGTTATCAATTGTGCAAGTTGAGATTGAAGATAACGGCATTGGGGTTGATAAGGCGAAAGTCGAGCAAATTTTTGAGCCTTACGTGACAACAAAAAAGGGCGGTACGGGACTTGGGCTTTCGATTGTGCGCACAGTCGTAAATGATCATAATGGTTTTATTCGTGTGCGTGCTAATCCTATGGAAGGGGCGACTTTTATCATTGAATTGCCGGTAACGGAACAAGGCGAGTAGAATTGAGGTTTACCAGCTTTTATGCTATCTCCTGGCATCCTATTTGCTCTTTAAAAATTCAATCCCGGTAGACAAATTCATCACATCTCAACAGGTTTTCTCGCATTTGTTTGCAGAAATTTTTTCCAGGAATCTCTCTGAGGTGTGACTGCTATATTTTAAAGGTTTTTTTAAAGCTGTTCTCTTCTTGACGTAGCTTAAGAAGAGAACAGCTTTCCGTAGGAATAGCGGAGTTGTGTCTGGAAAACATCATGTCTCAATATCAATATCAAACCATTCGAAAGTTTTGCGAGGGTTGTCTAGCATTAGATGCACAGGAAAAATCCACTAGGAATACTCGGATCTTTGCCGCGATTGAAGCTGCAAAGACCCCGACCCAAGACGACCCCGGTGACCGCGAGGCACTAGAAGTTTGCTGCGAGGTTTGCCTGAATCATGGCCAACTCGAAGCAGCAACCGCAGCCACACGTAAGGCACATTTACCTGGTACGACCTGGTACTATCCAACCGGTCCACTGAAAACTTGCTTCCGTCTCTTGAAGAAACGCGGCAACTATTGGGAGGCTTTCGAAGTTGCGCGGATTCTCAAGGATCGACGGGGCCAGATCTCCTGCATCAGAGCGTTCTTGAGAAATGGACGACTTCAACTGGCCCAAGAACTGGCCCAGCGAATTAGCTACCGGCTTACCAAGAGCGATCTCAGAGCCTGCATGACGGAGAATTTCGGAAGAGGTTGTGTCGACGATGGCTGCAAGGCAGCTGCCGCGGCCAAGATTGCGCCTGATTACAGTGCCTTGGAAACATACCTCCTCGAACTGCTTCGTAAAGGTGACCTGAGTCGTGCGCAAGAACTTGCCGGCAAAGCCAACCTTACTCTCTCCAAGGAGGGACTCATGGCCTGTGCGGAGTTCCTGTTGGAGCAAGACAAGTCGTACGGAATGGGTTATGCCGCAGAAGCTGCAACCCTTTCCGGAGACAAAGACGCAATGAAGCGTGTCCGCGAAGCCTGCTTGCGTCACGGCATGATTCTCGATGCACTCAAGTTGTACAAAGCTTGTGGCCGTGCACTTGATCATCGTGTGGCAAAGCGCCATATCGATGCTGCCTTGGCGACCCACTCGTTTCACGAGGTCATGAAAGCTGCCGAGTATTCCGGAGTGTCTCCTGATCCGCAGGTCATGATTGATGGCATGCGCCGCCATCTGGCACACGAGAGTTTCTCTTGGAACGAAAAACTGCGCGCTGCGGCCCTGGCCGCAGCGCGCAGATCGAAAAACAAGGATGTCCTCGAGGTGTTCATCGAGCGGTGTATTGTCGGCGGCTGGTACGACGAGTATCTTGAGGCGGCTGAAGCAGCCGGCATCACTCTTGACAGTCAAGCCTTCACGGTTTTGACCCAAAGCTTCTTGGATAACGGTCAGCCGAAAGCCGCTTTCCGGGCGGCACAGGCTTCCGGCGACAGTAAAGCGCAAGCTCTATGCATCGAGCCTTTACTCCGTATAAGAGAGATCGAATCGGCACTTGCTGCCGCCATTGCCGCAGATAGTGATGCCGCCTTACAACCGGCCTAACATCGCTGCAAACTTGAAAGCTGAGAAGAAGTGGCCGCCACCCAGGTTATGACTAAGGTTATCGCTAAAGATGGCAGTCACTTCTCTCTTTTTCCTATAATTCTCAGCTAATTATAAGAACTGTTTCCACAAATCTTAAAAAACAGGCAAATAACCAGCTATGACTACAGCTTTTGAAGCACCAAAAACACTAGATCAATTTATTCTCGATGAAGAAACAAAGCACCCCGGAGCCTCGGGGCAGTTTTCCTCATTAATTGGATCAATTGCACTTGCCGCAAAAATTATTGCCCGTGCAGTGTCACGTGCCGGGCTGACATCGCTTACAGGACTGGCCGGGAAGACCAACGTCCAGGGCGAAGAAGTGCAAAAGTTAGATGAATATGCAGATTCAGTCTTTGACCTTGTGCTCGGACGCACCGGACACTTCTCTTCGTTTGTTTCTGAGGAGCGCGAAGAAGTTTTTAAAGCCACAAGTGGCAGTAAAGATTCGGGCTACGTTGTTGCTTATGATCCTCTTGATGGGTCATCAAATATTGATACGAATATTGCGATTGGATCAATTTGGGGAATTTATAAACGCATCGCCCGTGGATCCGATACCGATACGCACGATTTTCTACAACAAACAAGAAAACAAGTTGCCGCAGGCTATGTCGTTTACGGATCAAGCTGCATGTTTGTTTATACGACGGGAACAGGTGTGCACGGATTTACCCTCGATTATGAGATCGGAGAATTTGTGCTCACGCATCCAAACATGCAAATGCCACAGTCCGGAAAATCTTACAGTTGCAACCAGGGAAATTATGTCAATTGGGATGAGGACGTGAAGAAATATATTGATTATGTTTCAGCTGAAGGGGAGGGGCGACCTTTCTCGCATCGCTACGTCGGCTCACTTGTCGCTGATTTCCATCGGATTATGCTTAAAGGTGGGATTTTCCTTTATCCATCAGACAAGAAAAACAAAAACGGCAAGCTGCGCTTGCTTTATGAATGCGCCCCACTGGCCTTGATTGCTGAGCAGGCTGGGGGAAAAGCAACTAATGGCGCAAAAAACATTCTTGATGTTATACCTACAACTGTTCATGAGCGCAGCCCCTTAATTATCGGCTCAGCTCATGAAGTAGAGCGATTACAAACTTTTAAACTGAGCGCCTAGAGCACAGCAAAAGCAATAAAGATAGTGTTAATTTTTCGGAGCAAGCAGATGAAAAAAATCGTGATCACAACTTGTTTAGGACTTATTTTAATGGCTAACACTGCAAAAGCTAATCCTGCCGTTGAGTTCCCGAAATTAAAAGCTGGGCAGTGGGAAATTACAACAAACATGCCAGGCATGCCACAGCCAACGCGTGCGCAGTTTTGCATTGATGAGGCTACACAGCAGCGAATGTTTGACCAATCAAGGCAAGGCATGACTGGCTGCGAAGCGCCGCAGTATAAGCAAGAAGGGAAATCCTATATTGTAAATACAAAGTGCAATTTTTCAGGACAAGCTTCGACGACCAAGGCAAAAATTACATTCTTGAATGAAACAACTTATACAAATGAAGTCGATATTCAATCTGCACATGGCCCGATGAATATGAAAAGCCAAGGCAAATATGTTGGTAATTGCCCTGCGGGGATGAAGCCTGGCGATATGCGGCTTGTTGGTATGGAAAATGTCCCGGGCTTAAACGGCATGCAGTTTAATATGAGTGATTTTGCCAAGCAGATGGGAAAAGATGTGGGGAAGATTCCTGCTATGCCGTCAGTGCCTGCTGGGAACTAATCCAAAAGATCACCCCGAGCGGCGCATAGTTTTAAAGTCGCTCAGCGACAAGCTCGGCAATATCTTTAATCGTAATCTCGCCTGCTAAGTCTTTAAGTTTTGCGCCATCCTCAAGCATGTGCATACAAAACGGGCAAGCTGTTGCTACTGTTTTTGCTCCAGTTTCTAGTGCTTGCGTCATGCGTTGAACATTAACGCGCTCACCAACTTTGAGATCCATCCAGAAATGACCACCGCCAGCACCGCAGCACTTTGATTTACGATGATGATCTTGCATTTCAGTATTCTTGCCGCCAAGCTGCACTAAAACATCCCGCGGTTCTTCGTAACGATCGTTGTAACGCCCAAGATAGCAGGGGTCATGAAAAGTTACTGAACCAAGATCTTGCTCACGGATTGTCAGCTTTGCGTTCTTAATTAACTCTTGAACGAATTGACTGTGATGAATAATTTCAATTTGGTTTGTTGCCCAGGATGGACGTAAGTCAGGGTATTCATTTTTGAGAGCATGGAAGCAATGTGGACAATTCGCGACAATCGTCTGGACTTGGATAGATTGAAGCACGTCGAGTGCTTGCTTAGCTTGTGATTGATATAAATTTTCTTCTCCGAGCCGTCTCGCTGGGTCACCAGTGCAACACTCCCGTTCACCCAAAACTCCCCACTTGAGGCCACTGGCATTTAAGATTTTTACCATCGAGCGCGCAATGGATTGTTTGCGTCTGTCGTATGCTGAAATGCAACCAACCCAATAGAGCACCTCAACCTCTTGACCTGCGGCAACGACAGGAACGTTAAGGCCTTCGGCCCAGTTAAATCGCTCCTCAGCTGGTCCAAATGGATTACCTCGAAGCTCAATTGCTTTTAGGCTTGATTGAGCCTCGCTGGGCAGACTTCCCTGCACAAGCGTCAGGTTGCGGCGCACATCTGTGATTAAACTGAGATGCTCAATTCCTACGGGACAAGCTTCTTCGCAAGCGCGACACGTTGTGCAGGACCAAAAAACGTCTTCGTCCATTACTTCCCCGGCGAGTTTTGCTTGTGGAGAAATGCCGATTGCTAGCGCCGAATTTTGGCTGAGTAGATTAGGTCCGCGATCGCTTGGACGTAAGTCATCCAGTTGTGGCAGGAAAAATTTACTTAAAAGTTTTTGATTGTATCTTCTGAGATTGGCTAGAAAGCTTTGCTGGGGAGCAATTTCGTCAAGCTCATTTTTACTTTCGAGTTTAAGTAAGTGATTTCTCGAATCAAGTATCAACCACTTTGGTGAGAGCACCTTGCCCGAATTGTAAGCTGGGCAAACATCTTGGCAGCGACCGCAGGCAGTACAGGCGTCAAGGGCGAGACGATTTTTCCAGGAGAGATCCCGGATTGTTTCAATGCCAAATTTAAAGTCACCTGTTTCACTCTCGGCTGCAGCTTCAAGAATTTTGTCCATATCACCCGGGTAATTCAAGGCGCCTTTTGGCCGTGCTTGCTTGGAGAGGATCAAATTGGCGCTGCTGGAGATAATGTGTAGGAATTTTGTGTAAGGTAAAACTGCAAAAAATATAAAAAACGTAATTGCATGCACCCACCAGGTGATAAAATGTAGCGCCGTGACAATGCTTGGCGGCAAGCCCCAGAAAAACTTGGCAACGAGCAGTCCAATTGGGGAGTAAATCGCCCAAGCGTCGTTTGTGGCGCGAATCCTTAATCCTTCAAGCAAAAATCCCTGCACCAGTAAGATCGCCAGTAATACCAGCATAAAATAATCTTTAAAAGTGGAATCAAGTCCCGGAGGTTTTTCTTTGATGCGTCTTTGCCAAAAGAGCACTACGCCAACAAGAAAAATAAAACCTAAGACGTCAGCGCACCACGAGGTCAGCAAATAAAATCTGCCCCGGAAAATTTTTATTCCCAGGTCTTCATCGATAAAAACAACTGTTGTCGCGAAAAGTAATGCAAGAAATCCAAGATAGACAAAGGCGTGAAATGTTCCAGCGCGTTTCTCGCGACTTATACGCTTCTGGAGGAACACTGAATTAAGCAGGCGCTTGCAGGCTAGCTTCGGGTTGAATTGATAAAATGGTTCCCGAGTTCCATTGGCCCAGAGTTGAATGCGGCCGATTATTCCGATTGCAAAAACGACTGTGGCGATTGCAAGTAATCCATAGAGGGCAAGTTTGTTGATCGGTGAACTAATGTTCCAGAAAATCTCGCGCGTCGCGGTTTCAGGATCGAAGAGATAATTTGATAGACAATTTGAGCAGCCAGCCATAATTATTCGATATCTAAGCATATACAAACAAAGCTTGCTCCAACTTTTAAGAGCAGCTAAAATCTCTTTTTATATAAAGTTCTTTATACAAATCAGTCTATGGACGATCCCTCAAGTATTATTTCCAATATTATTCTAGTTTTTATACTGGTTGCAGTGAATGGCTTTTTTGTTGCCGCAGAGTTTGCCATGGTGCGCGCACGCCAGATTCGCATCCAAACTCCTGAATTCCAAAAAAAATTCGGTGCAAGTGCTGCCTTAGCATTGGTTTCTGACTTGGATAATAGTTTATCGGCAACACAGCTAGGCATTACAATTACTAGCCTTGTCTTAGGGTGGTGGGGTGAGCAAACCTTCCATGGGATGTTTGCCAGCCTCTTTGGCAACATGCATTCTGATTTCTTGTCACATGGTCTTTCAATCTTTCTATCAATGGCAATTATTACCTACTTGCACGTTGTGCTCGGAGAGCTTGTAGCAAAGTCAGTTGCAATTCGTTTTCCGGAAACGCTCTTAAGGATACTTGCACCGTTAACTTTATTATTTTGTAAAATCTGCCGCCCGGCGATGTTAATTTTAAACGGTTCAGCTTCGCTAATCCTTAGAACTTTTGGAATTTCTGCAGCTCCATCCCACGATACCGTGCACTCCTCGTCTGAACTACACATGATTATCTCTGAGAGCACTCGCTCGGGAGTATTGGATAAGGATGAAGAACAAATGATTAAGGGCATGCTGGTTTTTTCTGAAACAGTTGCTCGCGAGATTATGACTCCACGCACAGAAATGGTGACAATCGCTGAGGATGCAGCACTAACTACAGTTGCAGGCATTGTGCTCAAATCTGGCTTTTCCAGAATCCCCGTGGTTGGGGAGAGTGTCGATCATGTGCTCGGCGTTGTGCTCGTCAAGGACGTACTGATTGCCCTTGGTGATTCAAATCGCGAACACCTTAATCTCAAATCGATCATGCGCGATATATTGTTTGTGCCTGGGACAAAACGCATTGACGAGTTATTGCGTGAGTTTAAAAAGAAAAAAATCCACATTGCAATTGTTTTGGATGAGCACGGTGGGGTAGACGGCTTAGTTACGCTTGAAGATGTCATTGAAGAAATTTTTGGCGATATCTTTGATGAGTCAGACGAGCCTTTAAAAGAAATAATCCAGCGTCCGGGTGGGGAAGTAATTATCGACGGAGGGGTCTTGGTTGCTGATTTAAATCATCGACTCGGAATTCATCTACCTGAAGGCGAGTATGATACGATTGCCGGGCTTTTTTATAGTTTCCTTGGTCGTGTACCGACCTTAGACGATGAGTTAGTATTCTATTCTGATGGTGAGGTCGTGCCACTTTCCGCCGCGGAAAAAGCGGAGCACATTGATACTGAAGCTGACGCAGACGACCGCGTAGTGATTGCACGAATGTCAGTGCTCAAAGTGATCGGGCATAGGATTGAGACTGTGCGCCTCTTGCAATCTGCTAAAGCTTAAAAAAACAAAGCTTTTCTCTAGGTTTATCTACTGAACCCTTCTCGGTAGTTAGTTCATCTAAAATAAGAATCAGTGAGTTTTATGGATTATCGGGGGGTTTTCGCCTTGGCACGCACAAATTTATCAAGAAATTCAGTCGCTTCTAAGCAAGCTGGTGCTTCCAGAACCAGCCTCAATGCAGTTCAAACCGCACTCATGCAGCCGAACTATAAAGCTGCCCCTTCTAAAGCGCAGCTTAAGCTTTTTCGTTCACAAGCGCGTGAACGTGAGACAGAAATTAAAAGTCATTCGAAATTACTTGCGATGCGTTTGAAGAATTTTCTCACTCCAGCCCCGCGCGGAGCAAAGGAGTACAGAATCGATTTACGCATCCACACTTCAGCCTCAGAAACCTTTTATGCACCGCAAAATGTCACCGCCGAGGAAGCCCTTGTGCGCATTGCGCTTGTCAAGAGTTTGGACCTGATCGCAATTACCGATTGCTATAGTTTTAGTTCGGTTGAACGGATTAAATTGGCTGCGGCAGGCAAAAAATTAACCGTGATCCCAGGAATTGATTTAAGACTGGCAATCCAAGGATGCGATGACGCAACTTTTACGGCATTTTTCCCTGAGAATTTTTCAAGCCAAGCGCAACAGAGTTTGCTTGAGGCGCTAGCTGTGCCAGCGAGCGCAAGTGGATCGAGAAGCTACATCTTAACAAAATCTCTAGAGCAAGTGATTGAGATCGTTGAAGCACATCAAGGCAGATTGATTCCAAGTCGCTTTGACCAAACCCCGCTGCGCTTACAACTTGTGGCAATGCTTGTAGAAAAATACGGATTTAGGGCATTTGACCTTGCACATGAAGAAAGTGTTGAGTATTTCAGGGAATTTTGGCCTGATGGGGGGTTTACCTTTCTTTTCTCATCGAACGCATTTAACTTAGCTCAAGTTGGCAGTCGGGACTCAACTCTGAAACTCTTGACGCCAAACTTTGCAGGTTTAGCAAGGGCAATTGAGCGGAAATAATTTTTTCTGAGTTAGGCAACAAAGTTCAGTTTTCGGCCGACAATATCTCGTTACATAAAGGAGATATTGTTTATGAAAAAACTAGTTATTCTTAGTCTTATTTATTGTTATGTTGGACCTGCTGCAGCTGAAAGTAATTTAGCGGCACAGCTTCGCAAAGCTCAGCCAATGTCTAGTCAAGATGCGGAAACGCTGATTGATCAGGTTTTTAGTGCTGTGCGAAGCGAGCTTAAGGAAGGCCGTGAAGTTAAGCTTCAGGGCTTTGGTAAGTTTCATATTCAAGAGCGACAAGCCCGTACCGCACGTAACCCCCGCACTGGCGAGCCAGTACAGGTTCCAGCCAAGCGTTACGCACGCTTTCAAGCTAGTGAAGCGCTTAAGGATTCACTAAATCCGATTGTCAGTATTGCTGCAGAGAGTCCAAAGGCAGATGAGACAACTAAGTCTGCACTAGAAACTAAAGCCGCAACTGGGAAAAGTAAATAATAACAATTAGTTATAAAGTTAACCAACTAGTTGATAAACTAGTTGGTTAATGATATAATTCAACCATGAAGCAATTGGTGGTTGGAACCTTCGAGGCAAAAACAAAACTTAGTGAATTTTTAGATCGCATCCAATCTGGCAGGGAGGAAATCGTGATCACTCGCAGAGGAAAGAAAATTGCAAAATTAGTTCCCTATGAGGATCTTAACGAAAAGTCTAAGGCTGCCACTCAGGCCAGTCAGTTATTAAGTCAAATAAAAGCAGAGCTTAAAAGCCAAGGAGTTTACGTTTCAACTGCAGATCTCTGCAGCTTAGTGCGTGAGGGTAGGAAATATTAAAATGATTATCGATGCTTCAGTAGCGTTGAGCTGGGTGATTCCTGGAGAAAATTCAGAATTAGCGGACCAAATCAAAGCATCAATTTTATCTCATGGCGCAATTGTGCCTCAACTTTGGATCTATGAAATCGGAAATGCCTTGTTGATGTCAGTGCGTCACAAGAGAATTAAGAAATCGAGTTTATTTGGGATTTATCAGGCCTTGCAAACACTGCCAATCGAGGTTGAAATTGCCCCTCCTCCGGGAGGACATTTAGAGGTCTTACGGTTGGCGAGTGAAAGCGAACTAACAGTCTATGATGCGACATACCTAGAGTTGGCAATTCGCAAAGCACTACCTCTAGCTACGTTCGATAAGTCGCTGCAAGTAGCGGTCCGCAAATACAATCTTGAATTGTAGTAGTTTGTGCGAAATCTTAGAGGAGTTTTTGCGGGCAATTAAAAATTTTTAGGCGTCCAGTAAAATCAATTTACTGGACGCCTAGGCTTAGGCGCAGACTAGTTTTATCTACGCACGCAACCCATGCCGTTATCTAAGCGAATATCTTTGCAGCCGTGTTTGCGTTCCTCTGAGCTACACTTTCTTTCGCTTGGACTAAAGCCTGCGGGACAGCGTTCTTCGCGTCGACGTTCAGCTTCGCGTCTTTCAGCCTCACGACGAGCCTCTTCCTCGCGTCGACGTTGGTCGGCTAGACGATCGCGCTCGTTTTCGAGATGATCCCGCTCACGTTCTAATTTGCGATGTTCTTCGCGAATACGCTCGCGCTCTCGATCGCGATAGTAGTCTGAACGACCATAGTCATGGCCATTATAGTAAGGGTCAGGCCTACCATAGCCACCGTAGCCACTGCCGTAATTTGGGTCGAGATCGGCGCAGCCACTGAGAGTTGCTAACAATAAAATCACAAAGAAAAATGATCTACTTTCCATGAATGTCCTGGTTACTAAAGCGGATAAAAAATAATTACATCGTAGATAGCAAATTTAAAGAAAAGTGGGAAAGTCTGCTGAGTTTTGGAAAGAAAACCTTATTTTCAGGGCCTGACAAGCTGTTGTCAGACCCTGATTTTGTCTACTTAGCGCAGCAACCTCCCCAGCTCGTATGCGTTGATGCCAGCATCTTCCGCAGTTTCAGGATTCTCCTCGTTGAAGTGATCGCAGGTAGTGCCGAAGTAAACTGGCCCAGCAATTCGGCTTCTTGGCGAGAAGATAGCCGAAGTCCGACTCGCGTCAATCCGCCCGATTTCTGTCCAGCTGCCTGCAAGGGGCCTGGCAAACTCAACAGGATTCCAGACATCTCCCGAGGTTTGAGCATTTTTCCAAGTCATTGTCTGATAGACTTTACCACGCAACTCCTCGGAAATTCTTAGTCCGAATGCTTGAGCAATGACACCTGTCCCACGACTCGAACCAGTATTGATCCCATCGGCTAAGATTACTACACGCTTGCCTTGGAGGGAGAGCGATTTTAGCAGTTCAGCTGAAGCTCGACTTCGAGGGTCACCGGGCCAGAAGAGGTAACTTCCTTCTTCATCGCTTTGTCGCAAGGTGATCACGATGCCATCAACTGTTGGTCCGATGATCGGTAACTGTTCGTGCAAGTCGCCAGAACCGATTGGCACCCATTCAACTGGTTGTCCAAGCCCGGCAACAAAACTGGGAGTAACGATATCATTGACATTGCGACCGGCTGGCATCGAGAAGTCGTAGCCAGAAATAGTTGCAATTCTCAAAGTCGTTGGTTGAGTCAGTCTTAGCGGGTTCGCGAAAGTTGCTTGAACAGTCGCTACTACCATAAAGACAAATAACAATGCGGTTACCCGCTGTATACGTGTCATCTGCATATCCTGAAAAGCCCAGCTAGAGATAAAACCTTTTTGCCAGAGACTTTCCGTTCATGAATGCTGATCATCCACGAAAAGCCTTTTCTTGATAATTCTACCCGCAGAAATTTTGTGTATAGTGTAACTCGCGCTATAGACTATAGAAACAGGAAGAGTGAAGCAATCATGAAAGCAATTAAGATCGCTAGTTTGAAAATCGAGGAACTACCAGAGGTTCTGGAGTTATTACGCGGCCTTGCAGAGTTCGAGAAACTTCTTGATCAGTTTGAGGTCACGCTTGAATCCTTGCGCGAACAATTTTTTTGCGAAAAACCAGTTGCTAAGATGCTAGTCGGTAGAGTTGACGACGAAATTAAAGGTTACGCGATTTACTTTAATAACTTTTCTTCATTTCGCTGTAAGCCTGGGATGTATTTAGAAGATTTATATGTCGACCCAAATACTCGAGGGCTAGGCTTAGGTAAGGCACTCCTCAAGGAAGTTGCAAGAATCGCTCAAGCTCAAGGCTGCGTGCGCTACGAGTGGGTAGTGCTTGACTGGAACACAAAAGCGCAAGAATTTTATGAGTCACTAGGAGCCAAGCCTTTAAACGATTGGATAGTATACCGCATGGAGGAAGCAGCAATTTCAAGTTTGGCCGAAGGGAAATAGTTTTCTTAGTATTGGAGCACTGGTTTGATGGGTAAATATTGCTTCACGTGACCGCATATCGTACAGATCTTGCGATTAGCAGCAGGGGGCCGTAGTTTCCAGTCATGCCATTTTGCCATTTACACACTCATACTCAATATAGCGTTCTTGATGGTGCAATTAAGATCAAAGATTTGATTGCAACTGTTAAGTCACTTGGACAAGAAAGCGTTGCCGTGACTGATCACGGAGTGATGCACTCGGTCGTAGATTTTTACGAAGAGGCAAAAAATAACGGCATCCGTCCAATCGTCGGCTGCGAAGTCTATATCACAGCGGGTAGTCGTTTTGACCGTCGACCGGTGAAGCAAGGCGGAGCTGAAACCCACCATCTGACGTTGCTTGTGCAAAACAAGAAAGGTTTTGAAAATCTCAGCCGACTTTCCTCCTTAGGTTATCTTGAAGGCTTCTATCACAAACCACGCATCGATTTTGATTTGCTCAAAGAACATAGCGCAGGGCTGATCTGCTTAAGCGGATGCTTAGCTAGCGAATTTGCTGCCTATGCCAGTGAGGGTCAGGAAGATCGCGCCCGCGAAATTATTGAACGCTACGCACAAGTTTTTGGTGACAGATTTTTCCTTGAAGTTCAACCGCACGACCTCAAAGAACAGCGCATGCTGAATGCCGTTGCGCGTGAGCTCGGCAAGAGTTGTGGAATTCCCTTAGTTGCCACCAATGATGCCCACTATTTATACCGCGATGATTTGCGTGCACATGAAGTTTTACTCTGCGTTTCTACGGGGAAACTTTTAACCGATAAAGACCGTATGCAGCATCCCGGGTGCGATCTATATTTGAAAACAGAAGAAGAAATGTTGCGGGAGCTTCCTGATTTTGCCGATGCAGTTGAGTGCTCAGGCGAAATCGCCAAGCGCTGTGAATTGGAATTTAATTTTAACACACATTACATGCCGCAGTTTGATATTGAGGCAGCGCCAGATGATTACTTTGCGCAACAGGCGCGGGAGGGCTTAACTCAGCGCTTTAAAGAATACGCATTATCCGGAAGGAAATTTTCTCCCGAACAAGTAACTGGATATGACGAGCGCTTGGAAGAAGAAATTAAGTTGATCCTACAAATGGGGTTTGAAGGCTACTTCCTTGTTGTGGCAGATTTCATCGGCTGGGCTAAATCAAACCAAATTGCAGTTGGTCCAGGCCGGGGCAGTGCTGCCGGATCACTTGTCGCTTATGCCCTGGGCATTACAGACGTTGATCCCATCGAACACAAGCTCCTCTTCGAGCGGTTTTTAAATCCAGAACGTATTAGTTTGCCCGATATTGATATTGATTTTTGTGTAAATGGCCGCGATCGCGTGATCGAATACGTGCGCGAGCGCTATGGTCGGGAAAAAGTTGCCCAAATTGTGACCTTTGGAACGCTTAAGGCCAAGGCTGTGATTAAGGATGTCGGTCGTGTTTTGGGCTTAAGTTTTGCCGAAACCGATCGCATTGCGAAATTAATTCCCGCACCACGTCAGGGTTTTGATTTTTCAATTGCCGAAGCCCTGCAGATGGAAAAGCGTCTGAAGGAGTTTAGTGAAGGTGAAGGAGCAGAGCTAATCCAATTGGCAATGAAGTTAGAGGGACTCTCTCGACATACTTCTACTCATGCCGCAGGGATTGTGATTGCTGACAGACCTGTGATGGAATTGCTGCCCTTGATGACCGATAAGGAAGGTCAGGTTATTACGCAACTTGCGATGGGTGCAGTTGAAAAACTTGGTCTTGTGAAATTTGACTTCCTAGGTTTGAAAACACTTACTGTTTTAGATCAGGCCTGCCGTTTAATCAGTTTAAGTGGAGCTGTGCCACCAAAATTAAGCGCCTTGCCATTAAACGACGAGCAGACTTACCGTTTAATCTCTGCTGGAAAAACAACAGGAATTTTCCAGCTCGAATCCTCTGGCATTACCGACATGGTAATTCGCTTACGCCCTAACTGCTTCGAGGATATTGTGGCGATTCTCGCCTTATATCGACCTGGGCCATTAGATGCTGGCATGGCCGATCACTTTATCAATCGCAAGCACGGCCGTGAGCCTGTGAAATATTTACATCCATTGCTGGAAACAATTCTGAAAGATACCTACGGAATTATTCTCTACCAAGAGCAAATCATGCAAATCGCGCGCGACCTTGCAGGTTACTCGCTCGGGGATGCGGATTTATTACGCCGCGCCATGGGTAAAAAGAAGCCAGCTGAAATGGCCAAGCAACGCAAACGTTTCATTGCTGGGGCAACTGCTAAGGGGTTAACGGAAGCTCTTGCAGTAGAAATTTTTGATCAAATGGAAACCTTTGCGCGCTACGGATTTAACCGTAGTCACTCTGTGGCCTACGCGTTAATTTCCTATCAGACTGCATATCTCAAAGCGCACTACCCACGACAATTCTTGGCAGCATTAATGACATTTGAAATGCGTGATAGTGACAAAACGCTAAAAAATCTCAACGAATGTCGTGAGCTTGGAATTTCGATTTTACCACCTGATGTTAACCGCGGGCTTGTCGGTTTTTCGGTAGATCGTGAGAGTATTTTGTTTGGGCTTGGTGCGATTAGTGGAATTGGCGAAAAAGGAGTTGAACAAATTATTGATGAGCGCAATCGGGGTGGTAATTTCGTAAGCTTACTTGACTTTTGTTGTCGCGTTGATCTTTCGGCAGTGAATCATCGGACTATTGAAAATCTGATTAAGTCTGGTGCCTTTGATTGGACTGGCACCACGCGAGCGCAGTTATTTGCTGAATTAGATGAATGCATGAGCACCGGCGCGCGCTGGAAAGCGGACCGAGATTCAAATCAAATTTCGCTGTTTGGCAATGCTCTTGGAAAAGTTTCTAAGCCAACTCAGCTTGCGCGAATGGAGCGCAAAATTCCTGAATGGCCAAGTCAAACACGGCTTAGCTATGAGCGCGAGGCTTTAGGTTTTTATTTAAGTGGACATCCACTGGAACGCTTCCGCCCGGAGCTGAGGCGTCTAGGGAGTATGAGCATTGAAACTTTAGAAACGCAAATTGACGGTGTGCAAGTTTTAGTGGCGGGAGTGATTAATTTTCTTAAACTGAAAAATACTAAGAAAGGAGACCGCTACGCAACTTTCTCACTTGAAGATTTGACGAGTTACGTCGATGTGATTGTGTGGCCAGATGTTTACCAAAAAGTTCATGCTTTACTCGCTTCGGAGGATCCGATTATCGTCACAGGTCGACTTGATGTGACCGATGAAAGGCGCCAGATTATTGCTCAGGATATTCAGTCTGCAGTTACGCTTAGAGATAAAACCGCCAAGGAAGCGCTGGTGCGGGTAAGTCTTGAGCGTTGCTCTAACGAGCGTTTGCAAAAGCTTGAGTCTTTACTCAAGGAATTTAAGGGTGCCTGCCCAGTGAAATTAATTCTAGTTTCACCAAAGCAAAGCGAAGTGGTAGTTTCTTTACCGGAAGCAATTAAAATCGAACCTTCAGAGGCGCTTTGTAATAAGGCCGAAGAGCTTTTCGGTGAACCAGTTTTGCACTTTAGGTAAGACATGAAAGACTTGAGTTTTGAAGAAAAGCGTTTTTTTATCATTCTTGCTGCAGCGGTTGCGACCTTGATTTGGATTCACGAAGTTGCAGTCTTGCTTTTTGTCTCCTACGGACTTGCGCTTGCATTTGACCCCTATGTCACGCGTTACGAAGCCAAGGGACGTAGCCGAGCGCGTAGTGCGATCTTTCTTGGCACCTTAGTGCTACTTGTTGCACTGATTGTGATTCTGTTGATCGTTCCTCCGCTGATCCGTGAAACCGTTGATGTGATCGCTGAATTCCCTAGATACTTAGATTGGGTCAATGTTTTCATTCGTGAGCGCTTAGGCTCGGTTTTAAATTTTCCTAAAGACGTATCCGTGGACCAGGAAGCGCTGCGTTCAGAATTAAGACGCTTGGGTACTACTTATGCCAATGAAATTTGGGAAGTTTTAAAAACGGGAATGCTGCAAGGCTATTCAATTGGCCTTGCGCTCTTAAATATTTTATTGCTGCCATTTTTCACTTTTTACATGATTTGCGATTTGGAGCGTATCCATAGTTGGGGCGCCGAGTTAATTCCTCCGCGATTTCGCAGTAAAACTTTAACTGTGCTCAAGCAAACACGCTCAATTCTTGGTGCCTTCGTGAAGGGCCAATTAATGGTCTGTTTTGCCCTGGGCATACTCTACAGCATTGGATTTTCAGTGATTAGCTTGCCTAATGCGATCGGCATCGGCATGAGTTCTGGGATGCTAGGAATTGTTCCTTATCTGGGCTCAACTGTTGCCTTGATTTTTGGAACACTTTTATCAGTTGTGACCTACGGAACTTTTACTGCTGTTTTCTTGGCTTGGACAGTAATTGCAGTTGTGCAGTTGCTTGAGTCATTCGTGCTTACTCCAAAATTAGTCGGTGAAACCGTCGGCGTACATCCTTTAGTCGTCATGGTTGCTTTAATGATTGGCGGAAATTTATTTGGACTAGTTGGAATCGTGCTTGCTGTTCCTGTGGCCGCTGTTGCAAAAGTCCTGTTGCGTGAAATCAAATAGCAACTGAATCTTCTCTAGGATTAGTGTTTGCAGCAGTCTTTAACCCAAGTGCTATATTGCAGTGAAGCTTTGACTTGATCCAGGACAATTATTTCTGGGCATTGATAAGGGTGAATTTCTTCAAGCAAGCGAATTAGTGCAAGCGAGTTGTCTTGACTGGTTTTGATTAAGAGTTGCTGTTCGGTTGATTTTTCGCGCTTACCGTTCCAGTTGTAGTGCGACGTAATGTTGGCAATCACTGAAATACATGCAGCCAATTGCTGCTGCAAGACTTTCTGGGCAAGTTCTTCTGCGGCATGAGCAGAGTCAACCGTGGTTAACACTAACACCAGATCTGGCAAGAGTTTATCTTTGATAGTTGATTGCATCTGAGCCTCAGCAATACTTTTTAAGCAAATTTGTCATTTTCACTATGGTCTAAGTTTCGATGAAAGGTTATGTGAAAATGCTTTGTGTGTGCAAGTCAGTATCTAGTAACTATGAATCGTAGAGATCCAAAGAACTTAGGGTTTTTTCCGCTAGCGGTCAGTGCCACTTGCGCAGTTAAGTTATGGCAAACAAGCTTGATGCGCTCTGGCCTTGTGCTGCTTTTGACATTTGCTATCAGTCGGGCAGCCAGCGCCGAGAATAATCAACTCGCTGATGCAGCAGCAAGATTGATGCAGAAACTTCGGAGTAAGAGTAAGCTTGGCGTAGTCGTCACAGATCTTGAAACTGGCAATCAGTTATTTAAATTTAATGCTGATCAAGTACTTATGCCTGCATCTGTCATGAAAATTGTGACTAGCGTAGCGGCACTAAAGTATCTGGGAAGTGATTATAAAATACCTACAGAGGTTTTTTCAGAACTTACGCCGAATCAACACGGAGCAATTGGTTCGCTTTATATCCGCGGTTACGGAGACCCGCTCTTAGATACCAGTGATATTGAAGAAATGTCTTTGGCCGTCTCGCGGCGAGGTGTGCGTGAAATTAATGACATCGTAGTGGATAACTCTCTGTTTGTTGACCCGTTCCCTGCATCGGGGGCTAAGGCTTATCAAGCTGGGACAAGTGCGCTTACGCTAAATCAAAATACGCTAACTCTTGAGGTTTACCCGGGGGGCTCAGGCGAACGTGCAAGTGTGTATTTACCAGCGGGCAGCCCTTTTATCGTTGATAATCAAGTGCAAACTTCGAGTCGTGCAGTCAATCAAATTACAGTGATCGAAACTGGAGTAATACAAAAGGGCGGGGAATTTTTTCAAAACACAAGCGGGCAATTGCCCACCCTCAAAATTTCCGGAAAAATTGGTGGGCTCTCTCGACCAGCAAGTTACCGGCGAGCATTATTAAATCCCGAGATGGCAGTGGCTAATACCTTTGCTGAATATTTCAGGCGTCAGGGTATTAAAATTAAAGGACAACTGCGCATTGGAGCGACTCCAGGTAATGCGCGCTTGATTGATTCGTTTGAATTTTCGACTCTTGCCGATGCGATTCGAGAAATGAATCACACCAGTAATAACGTGGTTGCAAATCAATTACTATTTGCTTTAGGTCAAGATGCTAAAGGGTATTTTCGCAGCCATCTCGGGATCGAACGGATTCATGCAATGTTAGCCGAACTGGAATGCGCTGCTGGGTCATACGCAGTTTATGATGGGTCGGGCTTAAGCAAGAAAAATCGCATTACTGCAAGTTGCCTGAGTCGCGTGCTGCGTTATGCCTATCATGACTTTTCAATTGCCCCTGATTTTATTGCCTCGTTTAGCCGCTTTGGTCACACGGGCACTCTGCGTAAGCGTAAACTTAGGCCAAGAAATAGTAGTGCATTGAAGGTCTTGTCGCGCGAGACTCAGGCGGATAGTGTTTGGGCTAAAACTGGGACACTAGCAGGAGTGACAGCTTTGGCGGGCTATGCAACGACAGGCTCGAATCGCCGCGTTGCGTTTGTGATTTTAAGCAATAGCGGTGGAGCGAGATCGCTAGAAAATGAAATTGTTAAATTGATTATTGGATCGAAAATTTAATTTATCGTGAGTGGTTTTGGCGATGAAAAATTACAGTAGAATTATTTTTGCTATACTTTGCTGCTTGAGCGTGTCGGTGGCAGGAGCGCAGGAGCGTATTTATCAAGACAATCTTCAAGCTAAGCTTGAAGGGGAGGTAACGAGCAAGCGCCAAAATGCGGCAACGTCAAAAATTTCTCCAGAATTTCGCCCCTCGAAGGAGCTTGCGGGTAGGGTTGAATTTTGGAAATTAGTGCTAGGAAAATACGATAAGACTCAAGCGGTTATCCATCATCGCTTGTATCCACAAATCATCTACTCGGTATTAGATTTTAGTGACTTACAAGCCAAACCAGCAGCTAAGGTTTATGCTAAATTGCGTGAGCGCGCAGTTGAGAAAGAAAAAGATCGCGTGCGCTTAGCTTTACTTGCATTAGCTCAAGGTAAAGCTCCAAGTGATGAGCTAGAAAAGCGTATTGTGCAGCTTTTTAGAGAAATTCCCGGTAATAAATCAAGACTATATAAGACTTCTGCTGCAGGGGAGATGGTTCGTAGTCAAACGGGGATTCGCGATCAATTTGAAGCTGGATTACGTCGTTCGGGGCGTTATCTTTATGCAATTGAGAGAATTTTTAGAGAGCGCGGATTGCCGTGGGAAATTTCACGACTCCCGTTAGTGGAATCATCTTTTAATTATGAGGCTTATAGTTCGGTTGGAGCTGCGGGCATTTGGCAGTTTATGCGATCCACTGGAAAGCGATTTTTAAATATTACATCGAATATCGACGAACGTCGCGATCCAATTCGAGCCAGTCATGCAGCCGCGCGCTACCTAAGTCTTGCCTACGAAGATTTAGAAGCCTGGCCATTGGCTATTACTTCTTATAATCACGGAGTGAGTGGAGTGTTAAAGGCAATTCGTGAAACTGGGTCGAGGAAAATTGAGAGGATTATTGATGAGTACGAAAATCCAACATTTGGATTTGCTTCGAGTAATTTTTTTGCATCTTTTTTAGCTGCGCTCGATTTGGAGCAAAACAGTGAGCAGTATTTCCCAGGATTGCGGCGAGATGAACCATGGTATTTTGATGAATATCAAGTGGCAAGGTCGATGAAAATCTCGGAGGTTGAACGCCTTACGGGTGTTACAAGAGGGGATTTGGAGCGTTTAAATCCGAATTTCCTTAAACCAGTTTGGCAGGGCCGAGCGAATGTTCCAGCTGGGTATACTGTAAGAATCCCGCCAAAGACTGCAAAAATCTCGGATAAAAGCTGATAATTTATTGAAGTTGTTGACGTTTTTTACTTTGCTCAGTAATGAAATATGTAGATATCAGTATAAAAACAGGAGTTCTTTGCTTCTCGAAGTAAAATGCACTTTGTATGAAAATTTTTAACACTAAGAAGTCGATACTATTGATGGTGCTCGTATTCGCTGTAGTTTTTACTACTGCGATTGGGTGCAAGCGAAAGAGTAAGGAATTTGGTGGAACTGGCAAAGCGCAGCCATTGGTTGCACAGCCTCAATATGCATCAAATGCTGCTGTCTCGATTATTCCGGGGAATGCAAATATTTCCGATGTTGCACCTGTCGGTCCAGATGCTCCTGCAGACGGCGCAAAACTCTATGCAACTAACTGCGCTGTGTGCCATCAGGCAACAGGTAAGGGTGTGCCAGGGGCATTCCCTCCGTTGGACCAGAGCCCTTATGTCGTAGGGGACAATGTAGAACGCATGGGGTCGATTATGCTCTATGGTCTGATTGGTCCGATCAAGGTTTTGGGTGCAGATTATAATAACGCGATGGTTGCTTTCGGACCTCAACTTAATGATAAAGAGCTTGCTGCGATTGCGACATACGTGCGTAGTAGTTGGGGCAATAAGGCTCAGCCAGTTGAGGCAGCAACCTTTGCAAAACTGCGTCAAAAGTGGGGCGCGCGTGGGCCGTTTCAGATTTCTGAATTAGGCGAAGAGAAATAATTTAAATTTTAGAGGCCCTTTGGTTCGTTTACGTTTTGCACCAAGTCCGACAGGACCGTTTCACATCGGCGGTGCGCGAACTGCGCTCTTTAATTATTTGTTTGCCAGGAACCAAGGCGGCAAGTTTATTTTACGCATTGATGATACAGATCGCAGTCGCTCTGAGAAGCGCTTTGAGGAAGATATCATAGCTGGATTAAAGTGGTTGGGTTTGAATTTTGATGAAGGACCTGAAGTGGGAGGTCCAGCAGGTAGTTATCATCAAGCTGAGCGTAAGGCTTTATATGCAAAACAGTTAGAGGTTTTGCTAGCGAGGGGGGCTGCTGAGAAATGTCCTGATGGTGCGATTCGTCAACGCTATGGGCATGATTTGATCCGCATTACAGATCTTGTTTGTGGGCAATGTGAATTTAGACCGCAGTCGCTTGGACCGCCCCCAGTCCTAATTCGTTCCGATGGCGAGCCTACGTATCATTTAGCTAGCGTGTGTGATGATATTGATATGAAGATCACTCATGTTGTGCGTGGTCAGGACCATCTAACGAATACTGCAAAGCATGTTTTGATGTTTAGGGCGTTGGGGGTAAATGATCCTCAGTTTGCGCATTTGCCGCTGATTTTAGGTTCAGATGGGCACAAATTATCTAAGCGGGATACCGCGACTCTTACGGCTGTAACGGAATTCCGGAATGCTGGGTTTATCCCTGAGGCGATTATTAATTTTCTGATGTTGCTTGGATGGTCAGATCCGAGAGGTAGGGAAATTCTAACTTTAGCAGAGGCTGGTGAAGTATTTTCGTTTGACCGTGTGCATAAGGGTGGGGCTGTTTTTGATGAACCGCGATTAAGGTTTTTAAATGTGGAGTGGATGAAGCTTTTATCTGGTCGCCAGGTTTTGGATTATTCTGCGAGTTTTATTCAGGGTTGGAATGATCGCTTGGGGGCATTATTTGAGCCAGGCCGCTTTGAGATGTTAGTGCATGCGCTGAAGGATGGGTTCCATTCGCTGAAGGAAGTTGAGGATGTTGCCAAGTTAGTGTCTGTGGATATGTTGGATTTGACGCCGGCGGCAAATGACTTCATCGCGAGTGACCGGGATTTTCCAAAATTTAAACTTTGTTTGAAAAATTATCTTGAAGGGCATCGGCCGAAGTCGAATTTTTACAGTGAAGCGGATTTGTCGGCGTTGATAGATTATCTTAAGAGGGAGAGTGGGCGTGCGGGGAAGGGGCTTTTTCAGGCTTTAAGAGTGGCGTTGACGGGGGATGTGTCTGGGCATGAGTTGAAGGTGATTTTTCCGTATTTACATTACGGGGTATTGCTTAAGCGGGTGGGGAGTTAGAATACATTATCCCTATTTGCCTATTAGGTCCCTATTAGGTGCAGGGCCTACTATGTGTGTAAGTATCGGCTATGCCTAGAGGGAGAACTTCCAAATGACCGACAAAAGCCTCAAGACCGAGCAATTCATCTACCCATTTCCATCCAACTTCAGAAAATACTCCAATTTCTAACTTCGTGAATAAACTTCACCATGACGAGCGCACAAAATCTCGTTAAAAATTAGCTGCAAGCTTATTTTTTATCCTATCGGCAGCGGTAGCAAGGCACTAGCTAAAAGATGGCCGCCGGGAGTAAAGAATCCAGGAGGGGGCCTGAAGTGTAAGGCCCCAATTTTCCACATCGCAAACGCTTTTCTTGCTAAGTCAATTTGCCCCTTAAACCATCCAGTAAAAGCTTTTCTTAGTTCGATATCTGACGACATGCAAAACGTTTTGAAACCTGATCGTTTAGAGGTGTACGGAAGACTGAATGAACGAATTCGTAATGCATGCGGACCAATTACTCGTCGTGTGCGACGAAGTCTTTGTCCGTGTTCCCTATCGGCGATGGTGTTGAGAAGTTCCTTTTTATATAGTTCCGATTGCAACTCTACACATTGCTTAAAACATTTTAAGAATGCCCACGGTTGAATTTTGAGTTTATAATTAATTCCTTTGCCAGCTTCAAGCTTCCTCGCAAGCAATTCCTGTTCTTCGATACTCATATCAGCGTCAGGCAATTTGAAAATTTGATCGCGCGAGATTTTCTTGCAAGTTTTGCTAATGTTCCCTTCAAGCAGTGCTCGATAACTAGATACCCCTGGATATTCAGAAATTTTGTCCACTAGATCAGCTGTAACAGGGTTGAGGTATAGGTAAGCAATTCTGTCCATAACTTTTGCTGGATCTAATGCAATTACAGAATCATATCCAGAAACCCATACGCTTCTTTGACTTCTTCCACAAAGCCTATTAATTGCATGCCCTAATTCACATTTAAGATATCTCATAAATTTCGGCACGTCCTCAGGGTTATGCACAATGCAAATTAAATGAAAATGATTTCCCATGAAAATATAGTGACATATTGTAATAGGGTATTGGGTTGATGCGCTAGCTAATATACCTTCAATGATTACAGCAAAATAGGGAGTCGCTACAAAAGGCAGCCCCTCTTGAATACTACTTGATATTTCTAGCACTGAGTTATTAAAAAAACACTTTGGATTGCGTGGCATTGTAGATAGCCTCCTAATAGTTACGATTACTCTATTAGTATTTTCGGCCGTTTGAGGACTGATGTTGCTCATCGGCCAGAAAAAAGTAACCCTGTACCTATGGCCGAAACCCTGTACCTATGGCCGAAACCCTGTACCTATGGCCGTTGGCCGTTAAGTTAAGGATTTTTTTTCGTCATCCTGAGCGAGTCCAGTAAGAGCGAATTGAAAGTCCCCAACTGCATTTACTGGAGAAATTTGAAGATTTCTCGACTACGCCTCGTGGAGTTCGTCCTAATTGGGCCGAAGGGCTCAAAATGACAAGGACTTGCCTGCTTTCCTCAACTTAATGGCCGTGACCCCGTGCCTAGTGAAAACACTGCACATAATGAAGTTTAATATTGTCACTGCTCCAGTGATTTTTCTGCCAACGATCTTCTCCGCGCATTAGTTCTTTTTCTTCAAATACTTGAATTATACATTCAACTTCATAGGTTGAGCGAATTAGCTGCATTCTTGACAAGTTTCCTTGATCGCATTTTGCACATTAAATTTTTATAAAAAACTTTGTTTCTTTGTTTGAGAATGATTACTCTGATGCCAGGAGATATATTAATTATGATTAAAGAAGTTGTCGGTGATATTTTATTAAGCGGATCAGATTTGATAGCTCATGGAGTTGCCCCAAACGATAATTTTGGACAAGGCTTAGCGCTGAGTTTGCGGGATCGGTGGCCAGCGCTATACAAAGATTTTAGACATTATTGTCAGACTACACATCCAGAACCCGGACAGGTTTGGGTGTGGACTGGTGCTGACCGAGTGCGCATCGCAAATTTACTAACACAAGAGGCTGCTTATGGCCATGGTGCTAAGCCTGGAATTGCTCATCTTGATTATGTTAATCATGCTTTAAGAGAGTTGCGTAAGGTAATTGAAAAGGAAAAGATTAAATCAATAGCAATTACTAAAATCGCTACAGGCGTAGGACGACTCGACTGGGATGATGTTAAACCATTAATCGCCAAGCACCTTGGAGATATGGGCATTCCAGTGTACGTTTATGCTACCTTTAAGCCTGATGTTAAAGCGCAAGAAAACTAAGCAACTGTATACTAAAATAATTATAAAAAGTGCGTTGTGATCAAAACTAAACAAGTCAGAGTAAAGCGCAGTTGGATCTCAGTGATCCCGTATGTACTACTGGTCTTTGCCGTTGCATATCTGATTTACTCATTTACTAGTCGCTCGGATGCGTATGGCTTAGAAATACCGGTTGGCTTTCTTGGTATCGCTGAACTTACCTTGCCAGTATGGCTATTATTTTTGATTGTTGGTTTGGCTCGTCCACTGATGCTAATGCGAGACTCTTGTCACTACATGTCTGATCATCACTTACGTTCGACGACTGGAATGATGTCGCTGCGTCGTGAGCAGGTTAACATTCCCTTTGAAGATATTTTAGGTGTGAGAGTCTCCCAAGGCATTCTTGAGCGAATTTTTAATACTGGTACGATTTTAGTTTGGACAGCGTTTGCTGATCGTCCTGAGGTAAAAATGAAAGGTATTTTCAGGCCCCAACATTATGCGGACATGCTTAGCGCCCGTATCGATGACGCCTTAGTTAATCGTGGACAAATGCGAAAGGCTAAGCATTAGTTGTATTTAGTCAGTAGAGAGATTTACTAGACATCCCATTGATAACCCAGCCCACGCACAGACTTGATCGGATCAAGATCGATCCGCTTAAATATCGTCCGCAACCTCACAATCGCATTGTCCACGGAACGTGGGTTGCCCTCCTTGCCCCAGGTTAACGCTAATAGATCGTCCCGAGAAATTGCACTCGGTGCACGTGCAATTAAAGTCCGTAAAATCGTATTGTCATGTAACTGCAAAGCTTCAGTAACAGCATCTGCAAATTTAATCGCCAGCGCCGCAGGGTCGTAAACCGCACCTCGAGGTAAAACTACTACCTGCAATTGCGCTTGATTCGCTGCCTCTAACACTAACGTCTTTTCCAAAACTCGCTCTAAGCGCAATAACAATTCCCTTAATAAAAATGGCTTAGGAATATAGTCAACCGCGCCAAGTTCATACCCACGCAGCCGATCCTCGGCCTCAGTCCGCGCAGTTAGAAAAATTACCGGCAACTCTGGACGCTTAGTTAATAAAGTCTGAGCAACACTAAACCCGTCTCCATCAGGTAAACCCACATCTAATAATGCAGCATCAACCTTACGCGTTAGCTTTTGACTCACGATCTCATGCGCAGTCGTCACCCAAATTACATCGTAATCAGCATCGGTCAATCCCTCTTTGAGTGATTGACCCAGCACTAAATCATCCTCAACAAGTAATATTACTGCTTTCATTCGCTGCGTATGCCCTTTCTCGGTAAAGTTATTTCTAACATAAACCCACGTGCAGGGTCCTTAAAAATTAGATCTCCCCCAAGTGCCCGCAAAACAGCTCGACTTACATACAAGCCCACTCCACTGCCGCTCCCAGAGTAAACGCGACTAAATGCTTTACCTAAAAAATTGGCCTGCTCAGCATAGCCTTTGCCATTATCGGCAATTCTTAAAACTGTTCTCGTTGCCTCTTGCTCCACGCTCACGCTGAGCCGATTAGCTGAACCGTGCACGATTGCATTTATTGCAATGTTCGACAAAACCATTTCCAGCGCGCGCGCATCACTTTCAACAAGATGCGGACCTGAGGATAATTCAAGATCTAACTCTAGCGCAGGGAAACGCCCAATCACACGCAGCAGTAATTCGGCAAGATCAATCTTTTCAATGTAAAACCGCTTCGCATCTGTGCCCACCAAGTAAAGCGAATTCTCGAGCTGCGCTGTGAGGCGCTGAACTTCGGATTGTAGCCGCTCTAAAATACTTTTATTCTCAGCCTGCGCGAGTTTTTTTTGCAAAAGCTCGGCCTGCAGTTGAATGCTTGATAGCGGTGTTTTTAATTCATGAGTAAATGCCGATAAAAATGTTTCAAGCTCAGCTCGGGCACGCCGCTCCTTGATGATGAAATAAAGTAAAGCCGCAGCACCGAGAAGTAGCGAAACAACTAACGTTGCGCCCTCCCACATTAACATCTTATGATGTTTTAGCGCTTCGTTGCTGGGAGAAACGCCCAAACGCTCTAGCCGATTGACTTGTGAATAGGAGAAGTAAAACCACCAAATACAGAGGGAAATCGTTGTCGCAACCCACACCAGTGCGCTTGCCGGTGCAAGATACTTTTTGAGCCCAGATTTTCTCGCCCAGTTGTTCATTTATTTAGATTCTGTATACAAGATAGCCAGTTATTTCGACTAATTTATAAGGGAAAGTCAACGTGATAGCAATTAACGAGCTTACAGAAAGAAAACACGAACGCGTGATCGTAGCGCAAGACAGGAAGACTGGCCTCAAAACAATTATTGGGGTTCACGATACAACACTGGGGCCAAGTCTTGGTGGTTGTCGTGTGCGTAATTATGAATCGTTCGATCACGCTCTGGCGGATGTACTAAGACTGTCTGAGGCGATGACTTATAAAAATGCTCTCGCGGGACTTAATATTGGTGGCGGTAAGGCTGTCATTATGGCGGACCGCTATAAGTTGCAAGTTGAACGCCAAGCTTTCTTCGAATCGTTCGGGCGAATCGTTGAGTCTTTAAGTGGCATTTATTATTCGGCGGAAGATATGGGAACTTCTGTTGAGGATATGCAATCAATTCGCAGGGGCACAAAATACGTGGTTGGCCGCGACCCAAACGAAGGCGGATCGGGAGATCCCTCTCCATATACTGCTAAAGGGTTACTCTATGGAATGCGTGCCTGCCTTGAAGAGCTTTTCGGTAGCGGCGATCTTAAAGGCCGAACAATTGCCGTGCAAGGTGCAGGCCATGTTGGCTACCCACTCGTATTAGACCTAGTTAAAGCAGGCGCACATGTGATTGTTGCGGATACCAACGAACGCCAAGTTACAGCTCTAAAAAAAGAAGTTGATGTTGAAGAAGTAAGCCCTGATGAAATTTTATCCGTACCCTGTGACATTTTCGCACCTTGCGCGATTGGCGGAATTATTAATCCACAAACTGTCAACCGCTTGAAGTGCAAAATCCTTGCAGGCGCAGCGAATAACCAACTTGAAGGCCCGCAAACTGAACGCATGATTTGGTCGCGCGAAATTCTCTACGCACCAGATTTTGCAATTAACGCAGGCGGAGTGATCTCTTGTGCCGATGAATTGGAAAGCGGAGGATTTACCTTGTCGCGCGTGATGGAACGTGTGGAACGTATCTATGAAACGATTAAGACGATTTTTCAGCGTGCAAAACAAAGTGGAGAATTGCCAGGGGAGATCGCGCTAGCCATGGCCGAAGAAAGAATTTTGACGGCCCGCACTTAGTTACTGATGCAAGCAGGCGTGCAAAAGTTTCCCAATCAAAAATTCTTAGAACAAGTTGATTGGAAAACGCAATTTGAGCTTATTAGTAAAAATACTCCTTGCGGCGATCAGCCCGCTGCAATTGACGCACTTACGCAAAATATTGCAACGCAACGCCTGGGCACATTGAGTGCTAAGGGCAAGTCGCAGTCGCGTCACGTGCTCTTGGGTATTACTGGCTCCGGTAAGACATTTACAATTGCCAATGTAATTCAAAAGCTCCAACGTCCGACCCTTGTTTTGGCGCATAATAAAACATTAGCCGCACAACTTTATTCTGAATTTCTGGAATTATTTCCCAAGAATGCCGTACGCTATTTTGTCAGCTATTACGACTACTACCAACCTGAAGCCTACGTGCCATCGACAGATACTTATATTGAGAAAGACGCCGCGATTAACGATGAAATCGACAAGCTCAGACATGCTGCCACTAAGGCGCTACTTGAAAGACGGGATGTGATTATTGTTTCAAGTGTAAGTTGTATTTACGGTTTGGGTGAGCCCGAAGTTTACTTTGAGTCTGTGCTTTTTCTTGAACGCGGTAGCAAAATTACCAAAGAGAAAGTTTTAAGAAAACTTGTTGATTTACAGTATACACGAGAAGAAACGGAACCCACCGCGGGCACATTTCGTGCCCGTGGTGACGTTGTTGAAGTAATTCCTGTTGCTGAAGATGAACTTGCCTTGCGACTTGAATTCTTCGGCGAGGAACTCGAAGCGATTTCTGAAATTGACCGTATTTCCGGCACTGCAAGAGCGCGTCTGGAGCGTGCCTGTATTTACCCGGCTAGCCACTTTGTAACCTCACGCGAGAATGTGGATCGAGCGTTGAAAACAATTCGCTCTGAGCTTGAAGCATGCATTCCGGAGCTCGACGGTTTAGGAAAAACACTTGAGTCTAAGCGTCTTGAACAGCGCGTGCGTTATGACCTTGAGTTGCTAGAGGAAATGGGATTCTGCCCAGGCATTGAGAATTATTCGCGACATCTCACAGGGCGCCTACCTGGAGAACCACCGCCGACGCTAGTGGATTATTTCCCCGAAGATCTTTTAGTGGTGATCGATGAAAGCCATGTCACAGTGCCACAACTTTTAGGGATGTATCGCGGTGATCGTTCGCGCAAGCAAACGCTAGTTGATTATGGATTTAGATTGCCCTCAGCGCTAGATAATCGTCCACTACGTTTTGATGAGTTTCTTGAGCGCACTAAAGATATAATTTTTGTTTCCGCGACCCCTGCAAAGTATGAATTAGAACAAGCTCAGTGCTCAGATATTTCTCCTGGTAATGTAGTTGAACAAATTATCCGTCCCACTGGATTAATTGATCCAGTTGTGGAAATTCGACCTGCGCAGAATCAGGTCATAGATTTTCAGGCGGAAATTGCGCAAGTGATTGCGCGTCGTGAGCGCGTGCTTGTAACGACATTAACGAAGCGCCTAGCCGAAGATTTGTCAGAATACTATCGTGAACAGGGGCTAAAGGTACGCTATTTACATTCCGACATTGAAGTTCTAGAGCGCATTGAGCTGATTCGTTCACTTCGTAACGGAGACTATGACATTTTAGTCGGCATTAATTTGCTACGCGAAGGCCTAGATTTACCTGAAGTCAGCCTTGTCGGGATTATGGATGCGGATAAAGAAGGGTTTTTGCGTTCAAGCACGAGCTTAATTCAAACAATTGGCCGCGCCGCACGTAATCTCAACGGCAGAGTTATTCTTTATGCCGACAAGCAGACAGACTCAATCAAATACGCGGTGCGAGAAACAGAACGCCGGCGTAAAATGCAGATTGAGTATAATAGCGTGCATCAGATTATCCCTCGTTCAGTAACACGTGCTCAGGAGGCACAATTTATTTCTCGTGAAGAAATCTTTGCGGAAATAGATGTGAAGGAATTGCCCAAAACTCAGCGCGAATGCCAGTTGCTTCTAGAAAAATATCGCAAAGAAATGTTCGCACTAGCCAAGCGCTTGCGCTTCGAACAAGCCGCTGCACTGAGAGATAAGGTCAAAGTCTTAGAGCGGCTATTTTATAGTTTATCGTAAGCGCTCTCTCGTATTGCAAACTTTCTAGGTGCTACCGTCAATCACTAACCCATCCCAGGCCAGTTCAACTACACCATTGGTCTGGTTTAGAAGTTTTTCTGAAGTTTCAGCATGCAAGGCATCATGTGAGAGATGCGTGAGATAGGCCTTTTTCAGTCCTAAAGACATGGCAAATTCAGTTGCTTGCTCGATTGTAAAGTGTGTTGGATGTGGGCGATGACGTAAGCCATCTACAACGAGTATCGAAATTCCTTGGAGCGCTTCGCGAGTATGTGCAGGGACGGCAGAACAATCGGTCATGTAGGCGAAATTTCCAATTCGTAGTCCCATGATTTGTAGCTGACCATGAGTTACTTCGATTGTCTGCAGAGTTAGGTTTTTAAGTATGACCTCTGATCCAATTTCAATTTGATGCAGTTCGACCTGGGGTGGCGGTGCTCCAGGATAGTCGGGGACTGGGGAGAAGATATAGGAGAACATCCGCTGCAATTCACTAACAGATTTTTGATGCGTATAAATTGGCAGTGGTGTTTTTGAGTGAAAATTACATACACGTAGATCGTCAATGCCAAAGACATGATCGGCATGCGTGTGAGTGTAGATCACTGCATCGAGTGTCGAAAAATCATAACGCAGCATCTGTTGACGGAGATCGGGAGTGGTGTCGACCAGGGCTCGACATTCTCCCAGTTCTTCTTTCCAGGAGATGAGGATTGAAGAGCGTAACCGACAGTC
Source organism: bacterium (assembly GCA_016786595.1). Classification (NCBI taxonomy): domain Bacteria; species bacterium. Next base: position 77,721 of record JAEUWB010000011.1, read on the forward strand.
ACGCGGGTCCTTTGATTGACAGACCCGACAGGCACAGCCCGGCAAGGGCACCCCCGTAGATGTTCCTGTGCCAAGTAATGTAATTTTAAAATCCATTTTTTCGCGAGTATTTATTGTACTCTAACTCCTTGCAGAGATTAAAGAATCGATAGTATAACACTTCTCTATGGCTAATGAGAAACCAGAAGAAGTCCGCATCATCGACAAGAGAAGATTTACGTCAGACGGAGAAATTAGAAAAGAGGGAGAAGTTTTAAGCTCTGATTTTAGCGCTCCTCAACAAGCAAGCCAAAATCAAGCCACTGAAGCTAAATTGCAAAGTGAACGGCGCCAAGCTCCGCCTGCCACGACCGACACTGACGAACCAATTGACTTTTCCTCTTTTATCGTCAGTATTGCCACGCAGGCTATGGCCGCACTGGGAGAAATTCCAAACCCACAAACAGGAGTCCAAGCTCCGAATCATGCCGCGGCACGGGAGTTGATTGATATTATTGCGATGTTGGATCTAAAGACTAAGGGTAATCTTAGCGCAGATGAGGCGCTTTTGATCGAGGAAGTTTTGCATAGTTTGCGCTTAGCCTTCGTCAAACGCTTTACGAAATAACAGTGTATTAAATTTGACTATGAAAATCAGTATTTTAAGAAGTTTTATTATTCTTGTGGCTGTAGTTAATTGTATCTGGAGCGCAAATTCATTTGCCGCAGACACATTTTGGCTTGATAGTAAGGAGCATAAATCTGACGTTCAGTTTCAGATCCCAAGCTTTGCTCCTTTAGTTGAAAAATTAGCCGATGGGGTTGTCAATATTTCAACCGAAGTCAAAGATGAAACACCAAACGCGCAGGGCCTGCAGTTTGGCGGCCAAGGCATGGACGAGTTGCCATTTCCATTCCCATTTCCACTACCACGCAGTCGTTCTAATAAGTCATTTAGCTTAGGCAGTGGTTTTGTAATTTCGCCAGATGGTTATATTGTGACAAATTTCCATGTGGTCGACCATGCGACAAAAATTACAGTTAATTTTAAGGGCAGTAAAAAAACCTATCAAGCTAAAGTAATTGGAAAAGATCAGAAGTCAGACATTGCGCTTTTAAAAATTGAAAAGCCCGACGCTGAGCTCCAATCATGCGTGCTTGGAGATTCGGAAAGCTTGAAAGTTGGTGACTGGGTGTTAGCGATTGGCAATCCATTTCGCTTGGGCCATACCGTTACTTCTGGCATCGTTTCAGCGTTGGGGCGTAAAAATCTTGGTTCTGGTCGAGAGGACTTCATCCAGACCGATGCTTCAATTAACCCAGGTAACTCTGGTGGCCCGCTATTTAATGCTCAAGGAGAAGTGATTGGTGTTAATACTGCAATCTATAGCCCGGGAGCTGCGACTACTGGGACCGGTTTTAATATCGGGATTGGGTTTGCCTTGCCGATCAATGAAGTAAAGAAAATTATCACGCAGCTTAAGCAGAAAGGTAAAGTTACCCGCGGTTGGCTTGGAGTTTTAATCCAGGAAGTTTCCGAAGATATCGCTGAAGCTAAAAAACTTGGAAATCTAGACGGCTCTCTAGTTTCTGATGTTTTAGACAAGAGTCCTGCAGCCGATGCTGGTTTCAAGCGCGGGGATGTGATTGTTGAATTTGACGGTAAGCCTGTGCGTAATAATGAAGATTTGCCTGCAATGGTTGCTGATACTGCCGTTGGTAAGAAAGTCGAGATTGGAGTGATTCGAGAAGGTAAGCGTCTGCAAATTCCGGTTACAATTCGTGAGCTTGAAGATAAGGCCGAAGGCAAGCAGACGAATGAGCCGGTTACTGATGAGAATAAACTAGGAATGATGCTACAGGAGCTGACCCCAGAAATTGCACGAACCCTAGGGATGGATGAGGAAATCGGATTACTTGTTGCGGGAGTTGCTCCTGATTCTCCTGCCCAGGAAGCTGGTATTAAGCGCGGAGATTTAGTGCTTGAAGTTGGAAGCGTTCCTGTGAAAAGCTTAAGTGACTTTGCTGAAGCGACAAAGTCACTGGAAAAGAAGAAACCGATTTTGCTTTTAATCAAGCGTGGTCAGAATACGATCTATGTCACATTACGCTTTGAAGAGTAGTTGTTTGAATTTAAGGTATTTTTTAATTTTTGCCGGCGTTTTTTGGCTGAGTGCTTGTGGTGAAGCTAAGCCCGACATTTACGAGGATCCCGAGTCGTTTTGGGATTCAGTGGCAAAAACCATTTATGGTGAGAAGAGCAATGATGGCAAGCTTGAAGCTGTTTCTGATTCACAATTAAAGAAATATTTTGAACGCGGAGCTTATTTGGTCCGTGCAGCTGCAGCCTGCGGAATGTGCCATGCCGCAATCGACAGTCAATTGCCACGTGGAGATGTGCATGAAGTGCTAAGCGGCGGGCGCGTACTTGAAGATCAATTTGGGCCGCTCGTCACTGCAAATATTACCCCTGCTACGGGAACTGGTATAGGCAGTTGGACCCCAGAAGAAATATCGCGCGCAATTCGCTCTTCACTTGGCAAGGGAGATCGAGCATTGTCGCTGGAGGCGCATCTAAGCTATCGCTGGCTTTCCGATCAGGATATGCGGGCAATTACAGTCTACCTTTTGAGTCTCAATGCAGTAGAGCGAGAAATTCCAAGACGCGAACTTGGGTTTTTTGAACGCAAACGCTGGGGGCTATTTTCTAGACATGAAGAAGTGCGAGGCTATGTGCCAACTCCGGCAACTGTAAATAAGCAAATCTACGGGAAATATTTATACAATAATGTTTCTCAGTGCGTGCTCTGTCATGGAGCTCAAGGAGCTGGTCCAAGTGGTAGTGGCTCAAGTTTATGGACACTAGTTTCTAACCTATTTGCACCAAATGAAATTGATGCTGCTACGGAAGCTTTAATTGCTAAGCCTAGCGCAGAGCAGGTTAAGCATCTGGAGCAGGCAGATTTTCCACTTCCTGGACCTGATATTAGAGGGGGAGCCAGTGGGCGCCTGGCCTCATGGACAACAGAAAATTATCTAGAGCATTTCGCCAAAGGCCGCTCTTTGGGCTGTCCGGTTGAGTATTACAACAAGATGACTGCGGAAGATCAGCAGTCATTGGCAGAGTATTTGAAGGCCATGTAGAGTGTCAGCCTTAGGCTTGCACTTGACCTTCTCCTTGTCTGTTTGCCAACGCTGAACCTGCGTAAACCCGATTTGAATCTTGTTCTTCCCCATGTTTTGTGGGCAATTGTCTCTTGTCCCGTCCTCAATCGAGGTCAAGCTAATTAAGAAAGAGAAGAGGGGGTAAGGTTATGTATATGTTCAAGCCGAAGAAAATAATATTACCGATCTCTACTCCTGCTTCCATTTTGGATTAGAAAAAAGTATTAGTCTGATCATGCTCTTAGCGATCGAGACTAGTTGTGATGAAAGTGCTGCGGCTATTTTTGACATGCCCGCAAAGCCAGGTCCGTATCGTGATTCCTTGCTGGCAGAAGTAGTCTCTTCGCAGATAAAATTGCATGCGGCCTATGGAGGCGTTGTTCCAGAATTAGCTGCACGTGAACACCTTAAAAATTTACCACTTGTTGTCGAGGAAGTATTTAAGCTAGCGCAGGTACAAGCCGAGAAAATTAGCCACGTGGCCGTGACCTATGGTCCAGGGCTAAATATTTGCCTAATGATTGGTCTGGCGTTTGCAAAAACTTTTGCAAAATCTGTTGGCGCACAATTATTGCCAATCAATCATCTAGAGGGTCATTTAAGAGCAATTCATCTTGAATACGAGGCTTCGAGAGCTTCTTACCCGCGGCTCTATCTTTTAGTCTCTGGTGGACATACTGCCTTAATTTTGGAATCTAAATTTCGTGTCTATGATTTAATCGCCCAGACCCGAGATGACGCTGCAGGGGAAGCTTTTGATAAAGCCGGAACTTTACTGGGGCTTGAATTCCCTGGTGGGCCGCAAATTTCTAAACTCGCAGAACTAGGTAACGCAGCAAAAGTTCCACTACCGATTGGCGTTAAAGCCGATCCTACGAGCTTTAGTTTTTCTGGATTAAAAACTGCACTGCGTCGTGAAATTGAAATTCGGGGCAGCTTGACTGGACAAGACCAAGCAGATTTAGCAGCTGCTCTACAGGCTGCAATTGTGACGGCGCTCTTAAATAAAACTGAGCAGGCGTTGCGTAAGTATCATCCACGACAAGTTATTTTGACAGGTGGAGTTGCGGCAAATCCGTCCTTACGTGCTGGACTTGAGCTTCTGGCTGGGCAGCAGCTTGCGCAATTTATTGTTCCAAGTCGTCAATGGTGTACAGATAATGCTGCGATGATCGGAGCCTGTGCATTGGATCTTTTAGCTGCTGGGCAAACATTCCCTGATTTTTCTGTAGGACCAACACCGTCCCTTGCCTTAGAATTCATCCAGCCGAGTGCGAGATAATGCAGCGCCAAGAAGTAAAAGCTTTACTGGCTAGACTCGGCGTTAAGCCCTCTAAGGGCAGGGGGCAGAATTTCCTTATTGAACCGGAAGTTGTCGAAGATCTCCTGCAATTTTCACAAATCTCAGCTGATGCTGAGTTGATCGAAATCGGACCTGGGCTTGGAGTATTAACTGAGAAGTTAAGTAAATTAGTAAGTACTCGTCAGCGCAAAATACTGACGGCAATTGAGGTTGAGCCAGAATTTGCAACAAACCTCAGGCAGCGCTTTGGAAATCTAACCGTAATATGCGATGACGTAAGAAATGTGAACTTGCCACTTACACTAGATTCTGCGCAAGCTAAGTATTATCTTTTTGGAAATTTGCCTTATTCGCTCTCGTCATCGATTCTTGAATGGGTAGTCACGCAGCGAGAGTATATCGAGGGCGCTGTGTTTCTACTGCAACGCGAATTTGTTGAACGGATTTCCGCTCAGCCTGGCTCACGAGCCTACGGCTCAATCAGCGTATTTCTTCAACGCTACGCATTTCTGGATGCCGGAAGCGTGGTCTCCCCGGAAGTTTTTGTGCCTGCTCCAAAAGTTGATTCGCAGATTGTACGACTGCGCATGCGCGCTAAACCTTATCCTGAGCTCAAAAATGAAGCCGTATTTGAACGGATTGTGCGTGCGGCTTTTTCAGCGCGAAGAAAAACTCTAATTAATTCACTAATGCAGTCGAGCTTTGTGAGAAATGCTAATTTTGCTACGCAACAAAATACTAAGGCCACCTTGCAGGCGGCCTTAGTGGAGGCTCAAATCGACGAGCAGCGTCGAGCGGAAACTTTAAGCTTAGACGAGTTTGCTCAACTTGCAGATAGTATTAAGCGTCAAGGTTTTTAGCTTGCGCTTAATTTGTAAATCCTGCGTCTACCAGGAATTTTTACTAGTTTGAGCTGTCGGCTCACTGCCCATTGCAGCCATGTCTTCTGCAGCTGCTTCTCCGCGATTTTTCTTGAAAAACTCTTCTGGGATTGGTCCGATTAAGTTTTCAACTGAATCGCAGCGAATTCGCCAGTCAGCGCCAACTTTAAATCCGTCGATCGCCCCGTCACGAATCAATTCGTAAACTTTTGGGCGTTGAATCCGTAGTAATTGTGCAACTTCTCTTACAGTTAAAAGCACAGGTGTTTTTTTCTTCTGGTCCATTTCAACCTCCTAATTTGAGTCAGGCCTAAAAGCGAGTTTTAATTCTGACCCACAAAACCTAAATTAGAGCGTAGTTACCGACTCTCAGCTTTGAATGCTGCGTAATGCATGCTGAATGAATCTATTTCGCTCACATATAACTTTCGGGATAATGCAGACTTTTCTTAAGTAATATTATTTCGATCAGCCCTACGAGATTCTCGTAGGGCCCAATGTTTTCAGGGGGTTAGAGTTTTGGAAAAAGCGGAAAATCTTTTAAAGCCGAGCTATTTTGCGATGCTTTTATTGCGATCTTCAGCAGCGAGCATGGCTTTATGCACGCGGTCGATATCGACATCAAAAAGCAAGGGGTCAAGGTCGTGATAGATTGTCAGTAAGTCAATTGCTTCATCGTATTTACCTTCCTGTTGCATGTCACTGGCGATGTCGCGATAGCGAAAAATCAGTGGTTCAGCCGGAACTTGATTCGCCCGTGCTTCGTCGTAACTGCCCAGTGCTCGTTCGTATTGCTTCTCCTTGCGGTAGAGGTCGCCAATTGTGATTAGATAATAGTAGGGATTTTCCTCGGCAGGGCGTTTTTTGTCGCGCAGGCGCCGTTCCATGTGGGTACGGTAGTAGGCTCGCGCTTTTTCATAATCTCCCTGTTGTTCGTACATGCGAGCCTGCGTTAAATCAGTTTTAATTGCGCAGCTATTCAGAACAAGCGTTGCGATGATTGTAAGGTAAATAAAAATTCGATTACTCACTGTCTTTTGCTCCAGATTTAAGCCAACTGATGTATTCTGCCGTTGAGCGTGGGAATACGCCAGGCGCTGTGTAGTCAATGCCGGGGCGCCTACGCCAACGCCTGTGCCACCAAATCCACTGCTCAGGATAGAGTCGGATCATTTCCTCAAGTTTCTCGGTATAGGCATAAATTGCAGCACTTAGTGCGTCAGGTGCCTTTGGGTCAATTTCAATTTTTGTAATTCGAATGTAATACTCAAGTGGAGCTCGGCGCACGATAAAAATCGGACAAAGTGTATTACCATAGCGAATACTGAGATCGACAAGGGAACTTGGATAAAGTGCAAGTTTACCGAAGAAAGGAACAAATGTCGCCTCGGCTTGGATGTCTTGGTCAATTAGTAGGGATAATAGAGAAGGCGATTTCAGCACGCGAATAATTTGCTTCATCGAGATTACGCCTGAGCGCCCGATGGAAACAAGCTTGTGACTGTCCCTTAGTTTTTGAATCAGCCAATCGGCGATTTTGTAATTGGCTTTGCGATAAACAGGGGCAACGCTATAGCCAGTTTTCGAAAAATAAGCTGCAAGGATTTCAATTGGTCCAAGATGCCCACTCATGGCTAAGACTGCCTTGCCAGATTTTATTCCTTGCTCAAAATGTTCAAGTCCATCAACTGTGAATTTGCCGATTCCTGGTTTAAGAATTAATTTTCCGCAAATTGCCTCAGCGACCATTTCGCCGGCATGCATGAAACTTTCGCGCGCAATGCTAGTAGTAGTTTTACTTGTCGCTAGATAAGTTTTGCAAAAATCTAATTGTGCGATGGCAATTTGAAACTCACGCTTCGAGGAGTAGGAAAAAAGCAGGCCGACCATGCGCCCAAGTCGGGTAAAGCAATACAAACAGATTTTAATTGCTAATTTCATCAGAGCTATTGTTGCAGAGTGTGAGCAAAAGATAAAAATAAATAAATACAACTATTTACGCAGTGATTTGCCCGAGAAAATAGCAATTATTGCTAAAATTATGGCTTTCGACTATGAATCACGCCTCGAAATAATAAGAGATTAATTAATCATGAAAGCAGATATCCATCCAAATTATCAAGATTCAGCTGTGACTTGCAGTTGTGGAAATACTTTTAAGACACGCTCAGTTTTGTCTGAGATTAAGCTTGCAATTTGCAGCGCTTGCCACCCATTTTTTACAGGCCAGCAAAAGTTGATTGATACTGCAGGACGCGTTGATCGCTTCAATAAGCGCTATTCCCGCACGACAGCTGCTAAGTAATTATTCAGCAAAATTTTTTGTGCGCTTAGCAGTTTGCATAGCGTTGCCACTGATCTGCTTGCTCGCGGCATGCACCGGCAAAGACTCGAACACTGAAGAAATAGAATTAGTTGCTAACACGCAGGCCCCCAGCTTCGAACTGAAAGATCTGCAGGGTCAGACACGTTCATTACAATCCTTTGCGGGTAAAACAATTTTACTCAATTTTTGGGCGACTTGGTGCGGGCCTTGCATTGCTGAGATACCAGCACTCATCCGGTTGCAAACAAAGCTCGGTTCGGAAAAATTCCAAGTACTGAGTATCAGTGTTGATTCTGACCCTCAAGCACTAGCGGGTTTTATTAAAGCCAACGCAGTTAATTATCCAGTCTTAATCGACCCTGATTATCAAGCTGTAAGACGCTATGGAGTGCAGGGCTTCCCCGAAACGTTTATTATTGATCGTGACGGGCGATTGCAGGCAATTGCTGACACAGAAGAGGGGAGGTCATTGGTGCGCATAGTGCGTGACCGTCCGTGGGACTCAGAGGCTTATCTGAAGATCCTGCAAGAAATTATTGCTAAATAGACTTCTTTTGAATTAGGATTTTAACAGCAGCTCAGCTTCTTGATATGATTGAACAAATAAGGAAATTTTTTAAAAATTTTCAATGTTTTA